>JAUVKG010000211.1 GCA_030596365.1 Chlamydiota bacterium
GGGTGTAGGGGGATTTAAATTTGTATTAAATTTATTTCTTCTCTTTAGAATTGGCTTTTTTTATTTCAGCTTTTTTTTCCGGAGCTTTTTCTTCTTTTTTAGGTTGAGAAGTTTGCACAGAATTATTTTTTTTATAATCTGTTTCGTAAAAACCTGATCCTTTAAAAATAATTCCTGCACCGGTACCGATCAGTCGTTTAACTTTCCCGCCGCATTCCGGGCATTTCTTAACTGGTTTAGCGCTCATAGAGTGAAACTCTTCAAAAGCGTGTTGACAATCTTTACATTCGTAATCGTAAGTTGGCATTGTATTTTTTTCTCAACCCTATGAAATTAAATTTATTTTTTTATTTGTTTTTTCACAAAGTACATTAATATCTTCAACATGTAGTTTCTCTTTTGAAGAAATTGTAAGAGTGGCCTTGCAACGCAACTCCAAATCTTTAAAAATATCAATGTTATCGCGTATGGCATCCATTACAAGCGGATTGACTTCGATTTTTAAATTGCGTGTGGCATTAACTGCAAAATAAGCTTTTAGCGCGCGTTGAAGATCAATGCATACCGAAAGAACGGATTTCACAATGCCTCTTCCTTTGCAATACGGACATTGATTATAAACCGACTGGCTGATAGATTCTTTAACGCGCTGGCGAGTCATTTCCACAAGACCGAATTCGCTGATAGGAAGTATGCTGCTTCTCGCGTTATCTTTTCTAAGAGCATTTTGCAATCGTAAAAGAACTTCCTGCTGATTTTTTCTATTGCGCATATCGATAAAATCTATAACAACCAATCCACCGACATTTCTTAATTTAAGCTGGCGTGCCACTTCGTCAGCAGCATCGAGGTTAGTTTGAGTAACAGTTTTTTCGAGGTCTGAAGAAGAAACATTTCTGCCTGAATTCACGTCAATAGCAACAAGGGCTTCGGTTTGGTCGATAACGATATATCCGCCGCATTTCAGCCACACTTTTCTTCTCAATGCACGTTCGATATCTTTTTGAATACCCCATTTAGAAAAAATAGGTAAATCACCTTGATAAAGATGAACTTGTTTAGCGGCTCCCGGCACCAGTCTTCTTACGAAATCAAGGATGTGTTTATGTCCTTCAGGACAATTAACAACAATTTTTGCTACATCTTCAGAAAAACTATCACGGATTATCTTTTGCGCAAGATCAATTTCCTGATGAACCAATGACGGCGCTTCAGAACTTTTGATTTCGATTTCAATAAGTCTCCACAGGTCGATAAGATATTGAGCATCATTTATAAATGCTTTAGTCGAACAACCTTCCGCAGCAGTTCGAACGATAAGTCCGCATCCTTTAGGCAGATTAACTTCAGCGGCTAAAGTTTTAAGACGTTTTCTTTCTTCTGCATCATGAATTTTTCTGGAAACTGCAATTTGTTCTTCGCAAGGAAGAAAAACGAGAAAACGGCCGGGCAAGCTGACATTTGTTGTCAATCTACAACCTTTAGTGCCCATAGGTTCTTTAACTACCTGAACAAGCACCTCTTGCCCTTCTTTTAAAATGTCTGTGATTTTTCGAGTTGATTTTTCACGATTGGCCGGCCGGACATTTCCATCTTCCAGTTCGGTATCCTCAATTGCGCTTGTATCAAGTTCCTGGACATGAAGAAATCCGTTTTTTGGGAGACCGATGTCAATAAATGCTGCCTGAATGCCCGTAACAATGTTTGACACACGGCCTTTATAGAGATTTCCTATGTGACGATGAGCATCAACGCGCTCAATGTAATATTCAACCAGGTTTTTGTCTTCGATAATTGCAACACGTCGTTCCTGGATTTCATCCGTGTCAATAATAATTTGTCTTTCCATGTTATTTAATTAGTTTGGTCGGGAAATGGTGTTTTATAGTTAAATCCCGTTCGGATTATTTTGATGCGTTTAACTTCATCATCCGACCACCCTGTCATTTCGGAAAGAACATCGCAGGGCCGAACATGTATATTCGACGTGAGTGCGAGTTTCATTTTAAGTTTTGGAGCATCCCACTCTAAAGCAAAGACTCCTGGTCTGATGTCAACAGACCTTATACCTTTTGGAGTCTTTCGTTTGTGGATAACTTCACTTCGTAACATAAAACTATCAATTTTCTCCAGTGGAGATTCCGATTTTTCAGGCAAGTCAAGCTCATACTCAGCTGCATCAATCGAAGCAGTAATGGACTTGGATTGAAGAGGAATATGCGCAACGTCACTTAGCAGCATCTCTTTCGGAAATTGATTCGATATTTTTTCCGAAATGACTGCCGGTTGCAAAAACTCAACAAGCCTGAAATCAATTTGTTCGGCTGTCCCTGCAGTTCCTACTGGCCTGGGCGGACCGAACGAAATTAAAGGGTGCGGATTGAAACCATGGCTGAATGCCAATGGCATTTTAGCGCGTCTTAACACGCGTTCAATCATACGCATCAATTCTTTGTGGGACAAAAATCTAAGCAGTCCCGTTATCTTATAAGTTATTCTATATTTATATTCTGTAAGCATAAATACCTGTTTAAGGTTGCTCATTTCATTCGCTTAAGGTTATTCGCTCCGCTCATTTAAAGTTGCTCATTTCATTCGCTTAAGGTTAGAAGGTTTGATTGGTCTAAACAACCTTTAAACCTTAGGTTGCGAAGCAACAACCTTAGAGTCGCTTTAGCGACTAACCTTAAGAGTGAGGAGCACTCAACCTTAAGTCAGCTTTAGCGGACAACTTTAAATTGCCATCTATCAACTACGGAATAAAAAGGTCCGGTTTCTATTAAGTCGCTTGAGTAAAGTAAAAGTTCATTTGCTTCAGTTACGCCAAAAGATTTTTGTTCTAAATGCGGCGATAAAGAAGTTATTCCATTATTGTTTTTTGAGCCGCGTTTAAATCTTGCAAGAGTTATATGCGGAACAAACTTTTTTCTTTCCGGTATAAAATCATATTCTTCAAGTGCATCGGAAATATCCTGAGCAAGTTTTACGATTTCTTCTTTCCCTTCGGTAATACCAGCCCAAAGAATTCGCGGGTTTTCCAAAGAGGGGAATCCACCAACTCCTTTTACTTCAAAACGAATAGGACTTGTGCTGGCAATTACTGATCTTACCGCTTTACCAATCTCTACAACCGAAAGCAAAGGAATTACACCGAAAAATTTAATTGTGAGATGCATTGCATCTTTTTTGCACCACCGTGCCTCCCGGAAGTCGCTTTTAAGTTCTTCGGTTGTTTTCGACAGTTTGTTTAAAGTTCCACTGTTGAGGTTTATAGCTAAAAAAAGTCGTATATTTTGCATAAAAATATTATTACATTATTATTAATATAGATTATAACTTTTTAGTGCTTTTGTGTCAAACGAGTTTTGATAACGAACTAAAGTAAATTAAGCTTCCAGCTTAATGCTTTAATGTCAAGCAGGAATCAGGCACACGCCCCAGCATGCGCCGGGCAAGGCAATTTTGTCGAATTAAAATATTTTTTTACGATTATTTGCAAAAATAATGCGAAATTCATTGTTTTTTTGCAAAACGTTTGCTGGAGGGTCGCCGTCCCCGGCGACCTAACTGTTGAAACCAATTTGGGGTTATGCAGGTTAGGACGTTGAGGACAACGTCCCTCCACGCCGGGAATCGGCAAAACAACCTTTTCGAGCAACCCTTAATAACGGTTACTTGAAAAGTTTATATAAAAAACGCGCAGCAGGAGCTGCGCGCGATGTTTGCAAAAACATCTCATTTTATTTATCAATCTCCAGAAGTAGGAGTTTCGTCATCTACTTCTATAAGCAGCTCATCATCATTTTTGCTATCTACATCAACACTAATAAGTTTGCCTTTAGGAGTTATTTTCACTTCGTATTTATCTTTTCCGACATAACCTTCCAGTTCATAATTTCCATCTTCGATTTCGGCTTCAGTAAGTTTAATTCCTTTTACTGCTTTTTCCGCAACTGCTTTTATTGTTTTAGGAACCTGCGAGAGTGGAATATCTCCATCTTTAAGTATTTCAGCTTTTTTTGTAACTTTTTGAACAGTTTCCTGTCCACAGCATTTCGATTTCTTTTCTTTGGCTTCTCCAGCTAAAACATTTACAGATACTGTTAATAACAGTGCTATTGCAATCATCAGGCATGTTTTTTTTGTTTTCATTTCCAACTCCATATTTTAAAATTAAATTAACGCAATACATATTACGCTTATTTTACCACAAAATTGATAAAATGACAAATAGTCGCCGGATTTTGATGGCATAAAAATTTAAAACTTTATTTGACAAAGAGTAATTTTTGATGTATAATAATTATACAAGCATCCTGTTTGCACATTTCACTCCTTACGATAGAATTTCATTACCATGCAAGCTTCACCGCGCAAAGAACTCTCATTATTTGATTCCACATGCATCATTGTCGGGATCATTATCGGTGTAGGTATATTCGAGACGGCTCCGATCGTGGCGGCAAGTATGAACGGACCGTTCAATACACTTGCTGTCTGGTTCGCAGGTGGTGTGCTTGCTCTGACGGGCGCATTGTGCTATGCCGAATTAGCCACCACATACCCGCGTGAAGGAGGAGATTTTGTTTACCTTAGGCGCGCTTACGGCGGATGGGCGGGGTACCTGTTCGGCTGGTCACAATTAGCGATTATACGCCCGGTTGACATCGCGCTGCTTGCTTTTATTTTCGCCAGGTATGCTAGAGCACTCTATAATCCGTGGCAATACAGCAGCGTGGCGTATGCCGCGGCGGCAGTTGTGGTGCTGACGATAATAAATATCATCGGTGTGAAGGAGAGCAAGTGGACCCAGAACATCCTGACGGTTATAAAAGTCGCAGGATTACTGCTAATCGCTGGTGCTGGATTCCTTGCTTCATACCATCCGGTTTCCCCGGCTGAATCCGCAACTCTAACTATAGGAGGAGTTCAACTGGCAATGATCCTCGTCCTTTTCACGTTCGGTGGATGGAATGAGATGGCTTATGTTGCGGCAGAAGTGAAAAAGCCACAGCGCAACATCGTGCGAGCTTTGGTTGTTGGTACGGTCGGCGTTACAGTCCTGTACTTGCTGATAAATTGCGCTTTCCTTCGTGCGCTTGGATTTGCCGGTATGGCCGATTCGAACGCCGTTGCAGTCGACACACTTGGAAAAGCATTTCCCGACGCAGCGGGAAGATTGGTCTGCGTTCTCATTTGTATATCGGCGCTTGGATCGGTCAACGGTCTTGTTTTCACGGGCGCACGTATAACTTACGCGATGGGAATCCACCACCGGGCATTCCGTGTAGTGGGCACGTGGAACGGGCGGCTGGGTACTCCCGTATGGTCACTCGTGCTTCAGGGCTGCCTGAGCCTGGCGATTATTTTCCTGGCCAGGTCATTCATTGACACCATTTTGTATTCCGAGCCGGTAGTGTGGCTGTTTTTCCTTGCGACGGCAGTAAGTGTGTTCGTGCTTAGACGCAAGGACCGGGATATTCCACGATCTTACAGAATTTTCGGTTATCCGGTGACAACAATTGTTTTTTG
>JAUVKG010000091.1 GCA_030596365.1 Chlamydiota bacterium
AGATTTATACGATTTTATAAAATGGTATATGCGCGCGGGAAAAACAAACAAACTAAAAACATTTCTTGCTAATAATTGCAGTACAAATTTACCGACAGGAGATCTTTTCGATTTATTAAATGCGTTTAAATATCTTAATGAGACAAACCAATACAAATTGTATGTTGAGACAATTGGCACGCGTTTAACAAACTATAATATGGTTAGAATATATAGTGTAAATTATCTTGATAGATTAAATTATTTATCTAGATTTTCCGTAAAAAGTTGCGATGAAGAGATTGATGAATTTGTGCAAAAATGGTTTTATAACGACAAAGTTAACATTGACACAAAGTTTTCTTTGCTTTACAGAGCTAAGTCAAATAAAATTGAGTATATAAACTATCTTGCAAAAAAGAAAAGCGAATTGAGCGACCGACGATTAATGGACATTGCTCGCCTGTATATTAACTATGGCGTTACAAATAAAGGAATTGAATTTTATTATTGTGTTTTGAATAGCCCGAAATCAGATGATAATAATAAAATAAACGCTATATTAAATCTCGCATCGATTTATTTTGAAAATAAAAATTATCAGGCAGCGAATAATGTGCTTGACAAAATTGCAAAAAGAAAAAACGAATTAAGCAACCGGCGATTAATGAACATTGCTCGCCTGTATATTAGCTATGGCGTTACAAATAAAGGGATTGAATTTTATTCTTGTGTTTTAGACAGCCCGAAATCAGATGATAATAATAAGATAAACACTATATTAAGCCTTGCGCGGATTTATATTGAAAATAAAGAATATCAATCGGCGGCTAATGTGCTTAATAAAACATTTCAATTTAATCTTGACGAAAAAAATTACAAATTCTTTTCAAATCTCGGAAGTTTATATTCTCGCGCTTTTATGTATGGCAAAGCGGTTGATTGTTATATTGAAGCAATAAACAGAGCTGAAAGAATTTCTAATGTTGAAAGAGCAGTAATAAGAATTTTCGATGTGTGGCATAGTGATTCTGAAATTGAATATGCTAAACTCGCTGAAATTAATTTTACCAATAAAAATGAATGCATGAATTATACCGCGAAAGCATTATTTTTATTGTTGGACAATAATTCTATTGAGGCGGGAAAATATATTTACAAAGCGGAAGAGAAGTTAAAAATTAATAAAGAAAAATACGCCTTGTGGAATGCTTGGAATAATGTTGCGCGAGTTAATGGTAATGATAATGCGCAACTTTTAGCTAACAAAAAAATGTTTCAATATAATAAAAATCAAAATTATAGATATAATAGAATTTATGACATTAATCGTTTGTTGAGAAAGACAACTAATTATACAGAATTAATATCTTTTAATTCCGATATCTTGAATGTTGTTACAAATGAAAGAAGACGCAATGAGATAATTCTAAATATCTGTGATGCTTATCTGAGGTTAGGGGATACAAATGCTGCCTGGAAATCAGTTTTGCAATCAAATGACGCGGAAACGATTAAACGTTCTGTTTACAAATTGAATAAACGCGATGAAATGCTTGCTGAATTTGAGAAAAAAATAGAAACTGTAAACGGAAAGAATTTTACCATAATGGCTATTACTTTGTCGCAATATAATTGGAATAACAAGGAACTGTCGAAAAAACTTGCTTCATTACTGGATAAAAAGCTGCCTGAAATAAATGTGCGCGATTATGTCGATCTTTCTATGATTTATTTGAACTGTGGATACAGAAATAAAGCAAAAAAACTTCTCGAAAAATATGTTGATAATCTTAATGAAAAATATCAGGAAGAAGGAAGGAAAATGATAGATAAATATCTCGATTTGAAGTGGAGACAATCTTTGCATTCTCGCGGTTATATATCTAACTCTGAAAATTTACAGCGCTTGTGGAATAAACGGTGAGTAACTGAATAATGGTTATTAAATAACTGATAATCGCAATGAAATAACAATGTACTCATTAATCATATTAAATAGAAGAGTTAGTGGTATTCTTTCAAAAAATGCACGCTTTTATAATATGCACTGTAATGTATATTGAATAAACTTTGAAATCAAATTTGCACGAAGTGGAAATTTACTTAATAAAAAACTTCTACTAATGTTAATCCGTGCGGCGGAGCGACATCGGTTCTTCTGTGCTCATTTTTTCCTGATAAAATTTCCGGGATTTCTTCCAGTTGGATTTTACCGTTGCCGGCGGCTATTAATAATCCAATCATCGAGCGAACAAGTTTATACATAAAACTTTTACCGAAAATATCGATGATTAAATCATCAGCATCATTAGTTATTTTAATTTCAGATATTTCGCGGACGGTTTCAACATCAGATTTGCCGGAGTTTATTTCTAATCCTTTAAAATCAACCGTGCCGGTAAGGAATTTTGTCGCGTCAATAATTTTTTCAACATCAAGTTTATGATGATACCACCAGTGATATTTTCTTGAAAGGGGATCGTCGATTCCGCTTAATCGAATAACATAACGATAATGTTTTCCTTTGGACTGGTGTGTACTGTGAAAATCTTCAGAGACTTCTTCAACAGATTTTACTGCAACATCATCCGGCAAAACGCCGTTTAAAGCAAGAAGAAGTTTTCCAGCTTCAATTGAATTATCAGTTTGGAAATCCGCTGTTTGACCAAGAGCGTGAACTCCCGCATCAGTTCTGCTTGCTGCTGTCAGATGAATTTCGTGGCGGAGAATTTTTTCGATCGCGGATTTTATTTCTCCGGCAACAGTTCTGACTTCAGGCTGAATTTGCCAGCCGTGAAAGTCAGTTCCGTCATAAGCGATAATCAATTTAATTTTTCTCATAAACACGAAGTTTTATTAACCACGAAAAACACGAAAAATATTGTTTAACCACCAATGAACACTAATGAACACGAAAATATAATTTATAACCCAATAAGTTCCCCGCCTTGACAAGGAGGGGTGCCCGAAGGGCGGGGTGGTTAATCAACCAATGCAAATTCCCCGTACCCACTCCCGAAGGAATAATCGGGATGTTCCACTTTAAAAAAGGGGGATTCACTCCATCACTGCATGGCTCCACCACTCCACCACTCCACCACTCCAACAATCCAACAATCCAACAATCCAACAATCCGGCAATCCGCAAGCAAGATGCTTGCGCTACTTTAAAACAACGGTGCGTTGCTTATAATCAGGTGAAGAAATCCAATAACGATGCATGAAAGTCCAAGAGGAATCTGATACATTTCAAGCATTCTGATTTTATCTTCATGTTTTTTAAGAAGTTCCTGCGCTTTTTCAGCTGCTTCGCCTGCTTTATCAGGCAAATTAGGCTTTCTGAGCAGTAGTTCTTTGCCTAGAAAAAGTCCAACAGCAATTGCACCGAGTTGAGGAAGAATATTCGACAAAATTACAAATCGAAGTAGAAATAATTGCAAAACAGCACTAAGTAAGCTTAGTACACCAAATGCAAGAACAATAACTCCAATAATATTTGTGAGTGGTGTTATTTTTTCATAAACCTTGTTTAATTGTGGAATCTTTTGCTTCAGTAATGGACCGGCAGCAAGCATACCGGCAACAATATTACCTAAAGCCAGACCAAGCCAGAATACAGTACCAAAAAAACCGCTGCCCGAAGTGGCTCCGCCTTTAGTTGTGTCTCCACTGCCACCTGTGTCTCCATCCCATCCCGGTATGTTTTTCTTTCTTATTTTCCAGATGTTTCCGACAGTAATGCCTGCAAATGGAGGCCCTTGTTTTACCCCCAACTCTTGTTTAGTTAATAAACTTAATTCAAAGACGTGAGCCATTGTTTTATCTTCGTCCTTATCCCTGTAAAGAGCAAGGTAAACAGGGAGATACCATTGTATAGTCTGGCCCATCATATTTTTCTTTGCGCTTCCCCAATCATTTCTTATTGCTACTGCTATACAATGTTCTGGATTTTTTTCCCGTGCGCCCCATCCTTCATCATTTTTAAAATATTCCAGAGCAACGGCACAAAGTTTTTTTGGATCACCGGGACCGGCAAATTTTTTATAATCTCCCGGCCATTTAGCTTCATCAATTTTTTTATTAATAGCGGCGAACTTTTCTTTTTCCTTAGCATCAGCATTGGCAAGCATTTTTTTAGCTTGTTCATTAGCAGGATCAAACTTAAGCGCCATATTAAGCTCTTCTTTTAATTTATCAAAGTTTTCCCTGGTGGCTTGTGTGTCAAAACTGTTTATGGTTCTTTCAACACCTTCAGATGCCTTAATGAAATCAATGGCTTTGTTTAGTTTGGCCTGCTGAATATTCTCCATATATGTCTTGAGTGACTCATAAGTCTCTCCGGCTTTTGTAGTAGGATGTTTACCGCTTCGCCAATCTATCGTTACAATAGATTTAATAGTATTGTTTATTTCTGCGGGATTATTGCCATATTTTTTTGAAAAATCATCGATTTGCTTTTGTAACTTTGGTTTTGTATTATTATCATAATTTTTCACCATAGCAAGAATTTTATCATAATCATTTCCTAAAATAATAGGTTTATAATCAGGGAAAGTTTCTTCAAGCTCTTGCTTTACATCACTATAAGATTTATATAGCGAGTTCCAGTCTTTAAGTGCTTCGTCTTCGGTAGGCTTTGCTAATAAATTAATCGGGAAGGTTAAAACGATTGTAGTGAGCAACAGAGTGTACAGTAATTTTTTCATGGTTTTTGTCTCCTTATAACATGGTTATTTTGTAAACTTCGTTATATTATAGCATAAATTGCCTTATTGTCAAACTATTTTTAAAAATTCATTAACCGTTTTTCATTTTAAGTGTATTTTGATATAATCTATTATGTCATTTTTTTGTGCCTGAATGAAAGTCCCTCTAATTTCGTTCGGCAATCTAATTTAAATGAATGTTAAATTAAATAAAGATATAAGGAGAAACAAATGAAATGTTTAATTTCTGTAATTACTATATCGCTTATCTGTTCATTTGCGTACGCAATGGATGAGTCCTCTCTGCCTGGGGCAACTATTATTGAACTTGAGGAAGTTGACCCGGCTGTTGAAACCCCGGTTGTTGAACAGCAACCTCTACAAGCCATACAGCAAGTTGTTGAAGAAACTATCCAAACCGAAAACATTCATACTGCTGCAACTATATTAAAGTGTGATAATAAGAATGCGGTTTATACTGTTCAACTTGGAGCTTTTAAAGCTCGCGAACGCGCGTTCGCACTATACTGGCAGCTTTCCAAAAAAGTTACTCCACTACAGGTTACTGCACCTCTGCCGAAAGATCAACTTTATCGGGTGCGTTACGGTTCTTATCCAAACCAGGAAGAAGCACAGGTTGCTGCGGAGAAATTGCGCAAGAAAGGAATAGAATGTTTTGTTACAACACTTAAAACAATGGAAATAATTCCAATAAAAAAGGAGAATTAATAATGGCTGATGTTCGCCCGTTAAAAGCAGTACGTTACAATGGTAAATCAGATTTGTCGAATTTAGTTACACAACCTTATGATAAAATTTCACCTGAATTAAAAGAAACTTACAAATTGAGAGATTCAAATAATCTTGTTAATGTACTTTTACCGGATGAAAAAGAAGGGAAATCAAAATATCAGATTTCCGGAGAAGTTTTTCATAAATGGCTTGAAGAAGGAATCCTTAAACGTGACGATGAATCTGCTTTTTATCCTTATCGTCAGATCTTTGAGGTTAACGGAGAAACACATCAACGTTCCGGTTTTGTAGGTTTAGTTAAAGTAGAACCATATTCAAAAAAAATAATTTTCCCACACGAAAAAACTCTTTCCGGTCCTAAAGCTGACCGTATTGCTCTTCTTAAAGAAGGCCGCGTTCATTACGGCAAAATATTCTTACTTTATAAAGATGACGGCAAATCACAGAAAGTTATTGACGAAGCAATGAAAGAAAACACCATTGTGGATTTTAAAGATGATTTTGATGTGAAAAATGAACTGTGGCAGCTTACTGATAAAAATAAAATTCATGAACTTAATGCCGCAATGGCTGACAAACAATTGTTCATCGCGGACGGTCATCATCGCTATGAAACGTCATTAGCCTATGCGCAAGAAAATCCAAGTGATATTTCCGCCCAATATACAATGGCAATGTTTGTAAATATAAATTCTCCTCTCATTGTTTTGCCTACGCATCGTGTTGTTCGGGGAGTAGAAAATTATACTCCTGACGCACTTGCAGGGAAATTAGAAAAATATTTTGATGTTTCTACTGTCGCCGGAATTGATGAAACAATCAACGCGACAAAAAATTCTGAAGGAATAACTATCGGAATTTTTGATGGTGAAAAATATCTTGTCGCAAAACTTAAAAATAAAAGCATAATGAATGAATTTTGTGGCGAACATTCCGAGGCATGGCGTTCTCTTGATGTTGCTGTTCTTCATACTTTAATTATTGAAAAATGTCTTGGGATTACTCAGGACAAAGTTGCAAAAGAATCTGCAGTTTCATATCATCGAAATCCTAAAGGCGCAGTGAAACTTGTTGAATCAGGTAAAGCAAACTGTGCTTTCTTTTTGAAAGCAACATCGCCGGCACAAGTTTGTGAAGTAGCTCTCAACGGAGAAGTGATGCCTCAAAAATCCACTGATTTCTATCCAAAACTTCTTTCCGGAATGACAATGTATGCATTAGACTGTGCCGATGAAAAATAAGTTACAGGCACAGTTTAGGAAATTTGCTCTGGAGAGCAAATTTATTTTCAAAATTTATTGCTTCATTTGCTTTTGCTAAGAAAAATAAATTTTTGTCATTGCTGTCTTTAAAGTCCTTGTTGTCCTTAAAAAATAACATAAATAAAAAAATTCGTGAAACAAAAAAATGATCCTATAGCTGTTATCGGTTTGGGATGTGTCTATCCAGGCGCTCATTCTCCGGAAGAATTGTGGCAAAATGTCCTTGCCGGCAGACGATATTTCCGTGTGGCGCCTGATGTACGCCTCCCCCGTGAAGATTATTTCGATTCTAATAAATATGCTCCCGGAAAAACTTACTGCGATAAAATGGCGGTAATTACTGACTGGGAATTTGATCCACTTGAATTTCATATCCCGCCTGTTTCTGTTTACACATCCGACATTGCTCATTGGATTGCCCTTTACACCGCGCGGGAAGCTATAAAAGATTCCGGATTGAATCTTGATGAAATCGACCGTACAAAAGTTGGTGTCATAATTGGAAATACATTGACAGGCGAATTTTCCCGCAGTCATAATCTGATGTTTCGCTGGCCTTATGTTGAACGTTCAATAAGAAGAGCGCTTTCAGGGACTAACAAAACTTATGTAGATTCAATTGTTGAAATGGTAGAAAAAGTTTATAAAGCTCCACTGCCGGAAATTACTGAAGACTCTTTGCCGGGAAATATGTCAAACACTATCTCAGGGAGAATTTGTAATACATTCGATTTCGGCGGAGGATGCTATACGGTTGATGGCGCGTGTTCTTCCTCGCTTCTTTCAATAGCTCATGCGTGCAGCTCGCTTGTAGATGGCGAAATGGATATGGTTGTTGCCGGTGGGGTTGATGTGAGTTTGGATCCGTTTGAAGTTATCGGTTTCGCTAAAACTACGGCTTTATCAGCTGATGATATCAAACCGTATGATGAACACGCTGAAGGTCTTCTTCCGGGTGAGGGCTGTGGTATTGTACTTCTCGCAAAAGAAAGCTTTGCGAAAAAAGTAGGTGCAAAAATTCACGCTGTTATTCCGGGATGGGGTTATTCGTCTGACGGCAGCGCTGGAATTACAGCGCCGGAAGTTGAAGGTCAAATGCGCGCTTTGCAGAAAGCTTACGATCGTGCCGGATATTCGATTTCTGATGTTCAGCTTATTGAAGGGCACGGAACAGGAACAACTCTCGGTGATAAAGTAGAAGTTAACGCCATAATGCGTTTGCTTGAACAAAATGACAAAAATTCCATTTGCAGAATCGGAAGCATTAAAAGTAATATCGGACATTGTAAAGCATCAGCAGGTGTTGCCGCGTTTATAAAAGCGGTTATGGCGATTAAAGGTAAAATAATTCCGCCGACAACTAATTGCGAACGAGCGAATGCTTCTTTTGGCGCTCCGTTAAGCAAGCTTGTTCCGGCATTCAAAGGAATTGCGTGGGAAAAGACAGATTCTCCAAGAAGAGCTTCTGTCAGCGCGATGGGATTTGGCGGCGCTAATTCGCACATTACTATTGAAGAAGCTAATGCGAACGTCAAACCCAAAAAAGAAGAATTGGACCTTTTACGTTCGGCAAGAAAAACTGAACTGATTTTATTCTCCGCTGAAACGGAAGTTAAATTGATAGAAAAAATAGAATTAGTTCTGCCGGTGGCTGCTAAAATTTGCCGCGCGGAACTTACTGATTTATCAGCCGAACTTGCTAAAAATAAACCGGTAGGGGAAATCAGAGTTGCAATTGTAACGGATTCTCCATGGGATTTACATGATAAACTCACAAAAATACTTTCGCGATTGAAAAAGAATAGTGAAATTAGCGAATGTGATGATAGCGCAAACGGAATTTTTGCCGGGAAAACGAAAAAAAACCCAAAATTTTTCGCCCTTTTTCCCGGACAGGGGAGTCAGAGAATTAATATGTGCAGTGAACTTGTCAACGCGTTTCCTTTTCTTGAAAATATTTATGATGAAGCCGGCGAAAATATCCGCAAAATTATTTTTCGTGATGTTTTCGCAGCCAATGACACAACTCTTAAA
>JAUVKG010000189.1 GCA_030596365.1 Chlamydiota bacterium
AACCCTGAAATGGTTCTTTATCGTAGCCCCGGACAACGTCCGGGGTAAAACAAAAACATAATTTGTTCCCTGTAGGGGAACTTCAAAATAATGACCAATAAATATTGAAGTTCCCCTGCAGGGAACATATCGGCTATCACATAGTTCCCAGGGCGATGCCCTGGGCTACGATGAATTTGCCTTTCAGGCAAAATATTAATTCAAATTAATTCTATAGGATGGTAGTGCTTGTATTTAATAATTTTGCTGTCCAGATTCCATTTCCTAATTCCATTTTTTTTAAAATACTAAACTCCACTACGTAATATAATGTTAGCAACAACAGCAACACAATACAACAACACGAACATCGCTATTTTAAGTCCAATAAAGGTTAAACTAACGTAAATACTTTCGCTCGCTCCTAAAGGCTTACCGTTATTGTCTTTAATTACGGTTGCGCAAAATGCAACTAATAATAGAAAAGTAAAAACAAAAAACAACAAAAAAGTGGTACACACATTCCATAAATTATTTTTAAAAAGAGAAATTTCCTTAAACGGCAACATAAGAAAATACATCAAAATTACACTTACTATCGAAAGTAAAAATGTAATAATGTATGCGCGAAAATAATGAATACGCACTTTCGCGTTCCAAATCAATGCAATCTTTAGAAGATATGCATAACCAAAGGAAAGAATAAATAAAAGAATAAGAAAATATAAAATTGTTTCTAAAATCATTAGTTATTTGGTTGTCTGGTCATTTGGTGATTGAATGATTTTCTGTCAGTATAGCGCAGTCACATTTATACTTATTTCTCAAATCTTGATTTATTGATATTTATTTGTATGTCATTCTTTAAATTATTAAAACTTTCGGAAGCGGACATCGGTGTTATAATTGATCTTTCCAATTTTCCAAATGAATTGCTGCTCAATTCCCGGCTTTAGGAAGTCATTGAACTTACCGCTAATTTCAATGGTTTGTCCGGCTTTCACCATTTCAGCAATTCCGGCTTCATTTAACATTTCCTTCAGCATATCCGGCCATTCGCGAATGGAATTACCTTCTACTGACAATGTGGAGTTGGTAAGGCCGTGAGGAAGATCACCGGTGAAGTTGTTTCTGACAGAGAATGTCAACAGATATTCCTCCGGATTATCCAACGTAAGCCAGTTGCGGTTGGATTCTAGTTTGTATTCGAGATAGAAACGATCGTGCCAACGCTTTGGAAGAGTTTTTATCACAGCCGTCATAAACTTGTCGTTGTCTGACTGCCGTGTCACTCCCGTCTGAAATTTTTCGGACATATCTGCGAGAGCCCATCTTATAGGTTTTCCAGACTCCGAGCTTTTTATATGCCCTTTTAAAGGGATTCTTTCTCCTTTTTTCAACCGATTGATAGATTCAACAATTTTATCCCGATTGTATTGAACCACACGAAAAAAAAGTCCTGTTTTTATTGTAACAGGCGCATAAAAACCTTGCATTCCAACGGTATTTTTGTAGGAATCAAGCTTGAGAGTTGTTCCGCACTGAAGATGATATTTACCGGGTGGAAGAAGATGTGCTCTTGAGCTGACCAGTTGATAAGAGACATAAATTTCCCCCGGCTTTAAAGTTATCGTTTCCCCCAATCCTCCAACGCTCTCCCCTTTTTTAGTGAATGATCTGCCCGAATGATCAGCCACCTCAAACGAGTAGCGTTCATGCCGTAAACCACCATCACCGTTTCGATAGTCACCACCAACATCGAATGAGTGGGTACAATTCATACCGTTGATTGCGTAGAACGTGACCACTATTGGTTCTCCCACGCAATATTCCTGTCGGTCCAGAAAAAAAGTACCCGACACCTTACCGACCACAGGCATCATTTCTTTCAATTTATTCCGGTTCCACTGAATGAATCCAAAAGTGGCTGCAAAAAGCACTAAGCAGGCGGCAAAAATAATTGTCTTAACTTTGTGTTGTTTTTTGTAGTCCATACTAAATCTTAAATCGTTGATCGGTGTTCGATGTTTTCGTAGCGCAACATTGTTAATATCCATTAATCCATTAATCCATTAATCCAATGAATTTCGGTCGCTTCGCGCCCGCGCAGTAAATGCCGCTATCGCGGCTTTATTCCTGCACTCCATATCCATCACCACTTAATGACATACATCCCGCCCATGCTAATAGCATCAATTTCTTCTTCCGTCATCCAGCGTTCATTGAACAGTTCTCCCCACGAGTCACTTGTGGCAATTTCGCGTGTTTTTTTATTATAGCCGATAATCATACAAACATGAGCGCCACCATAAGCGCCTTTCATATTTTTAGCGGCGCGTTTATATGGTTTTAGTTTTTCTTTCCATTTGTCAAAATCTTTTACGTTTTTACGTTCGGCGGTTCTTTTGTTAATTTCATTTATATAAAAATCTTTATTAACATAAACCGGCCACATGACAGGAACTCCGCGATCAATATACTCATCGATATATTTAATAAGCGCTCTTCTTTTGTCGTACTTCATTCTTCTATTATGTTTGTAAACAAGTTTATTTGCATTATCAACCATAGTATTTATTGAAGTCCCACCGCCTGCAGCTGTATCACCAGCCATGGCAAGAAGGTACATGTCAATAGGAATACCAATATAATTGAAGTATCGTGCCCAGGTTGCCGGAACACAGTAACCTTTCGGTCCCTGATTAATCATTGGAATATCTTTTATGATTACATCTCCATTCTTTCTATGAACAACACAAGAGGAAATTCGTTTTTTTACTTCTTCATCAGTGAGACTTGTTGTTTTTCCTTCTCTATCGGCAACTTCCGTTGGCACAATTCTAATACCTACGTATTCATCCTGCGGCGCGGCAAGTAAGATGGCATGGCCTTTAACATCCCATCGTTTAACGGTTTCGACTGTATTTTTATCTCCTTCACCGAAAGTTTGAATTTTAGGTTTTCGCAGCAGAGAAGTTATTTTTTTCTCAATATTTATTGTTGCTATTGATATTTTTGATTGATAACTTGAAAGGGCTTCCTGCTGAACTTTATTATCATTGCTCACATCATGAGCCAGGCCTTCCAGATCACCTTTGTTTGCAAAAATGATTGAAACGGATGTGATATTTGCCGTTCCTCCAAAAAGAGCGAATGAGTAGCACGGTTCTCCAAACACTTCTTTTTTACCGCCTGTGTATGCGCGATAAATCACCTGATAAGATGTCCGTGATTCTATTGGAATTTCAAGTCTATGTGCAACATTACTTTCCGGATCATCCCAAAGATTAAAATCCGACCAGATTGGAGCACCAACAAGTTCATTAAGGATTTTCCAGCCTGCTTTTTTGGGTTTTTTATTTTTCGCGCAAACGTGATAAGGTGTGATTAATAACACGGAAAGAGTTATTAAAAGAATCGGAAGTCTTTTGAAAAATTTGTTCTTGTGCATGGATTTATGAGTACAGTTCTCTTCGTTCACTTAGGGTTACAAGGTTTGCGTTAGCGCCCCGCGCTAACAAAATAACATGCAAAGCGTGGTCATACAGGGGTTAGGCAAACCAACCACCCCGCCCTTTGTGCACCCCTCCTAAAACAGGAGGGGAATTTAACGGCCACGCCAAACGCGTGGTGTCAGACTACCAACTACCAACTATTGACTATTAACTATTAACTGCTCGCGCTTGGAAGCGCGGCTTACTCAATCAACCTCATCACTTTAGAGAAATTTGTATCGGCATTAAAAACCTGCACGGCATATTCAGCTGCATTTTGTTCCATTTGTTTTCTTACTTCCGGATTTTCAATCAAAAATTCTAATTTTTCGGCAAATTGTTTTTCGTCAAATGGTTTTATTAAAAAACCTGTCTCATTGTCAATTATTTCTTCTCCCGGACCACATATATCAAAAGCTGTAGTCACTTTTCCGGCAGCTGCCGCTTCACCGCAAAGTCGGGAAAAATGCGGTTCGGTAAACGGAGCGGTTAAAACATCGAACTGAGCCACAATTTTTGCCACGTCTGTCATTTCGCCTGTAAATGTTACATTAGCATCCAGATTTTCTATTTTAATAATTTCTTGTAACTGTTTGATATATGATTTTTTGCCAAGTAATTTGGCAATTCTTGCCTTTATATTCTTTTCGGTCGAATGTGGAACAGGTCCGACAAGTAACGCGTGAAAATAATAACCTTTCCGTTTAATAATTCCAAGAGCTCGCAAGAGATGATGAACACCTTTAGCTTTTGTAAATCTGCCGAGATAACCAATAAGGAAAGTTTCTTTTTTTACGGAGTATTTTTCTCTAAGCTCGTTACTCTGAATAATTTTCCTGAATTTTTCCGTTTCTATAAAGTCATGAACAATAGTAATATTCGTCTTGCCGGCAACGCCCCATTTTTCAGCTTCTGATTTAAGCATAAAAACAAAATAATCACCCCATTTAAGCGAGCGATTAATCAGTATTTTTTTTCTAAATCCTGTATAGCCGTCGCACACAGCTTCAAGCACATTAACAACAACTTTTGCGGGAAAACCAGCTGCAGCACGAAGGATACCGGGAATAACGATAGAATTAAGATAAATGATATCCGGATTAACTGATTGAAATATTTTTTTAGCGGTGCGGTATGAAGTAAACTGCCCGACAATCATTTTTATAACGAGGTGAGGATGCCGAACGCCGTAAAATCCGTCTGAGATATGAAGAAATGGGCATGCGTTTTGATCTATAATAACTTTAAAACCGTGATTCTCAAAAAGGTCTGACGCGGAACTTTTCCTGATGCACCAAATTACAGGTTCATATTTGTTTTTATCAAGTCTGATGAGAAACTTTAAAAGAAGTTGCGGTGCGCCGCCCATTCCCGACCCATGGTGAACGAACAGAATTTTCTTTTTGTCATCTGTCATTCTTTCTTACCTTCAAACGCAATTTTACGCACACCTGCAGAACGAATGTCCTCCATTAATTTCATCAAAAAACCGTGTTTAACATTGTAATCAGCTTTTAAAACAACAATGCCGTCACGTGTTCGCTCAGCAAATTCCTTAAGCTGTAAAACTAAGTCATCCATCGAAATAATCGGGTCTACTGAATTTTCTATATAAATTGCCTCGCCTTTCGTAATTGTAACTGTAAATGTACGACCTTGAATTACATTAGGATTTGATACGGCTGGTATATCAACTTGAATGCCGGGCGTATAAATAAAACCTGTAACCAAAAGCGAAAAAATAACCAACATTAAAATGACATCAACCATCGGTGCAAGTTCAAACGTACCAAGAGCTCTCGACCTGCGTGAACTTGAGATTAAGCGAACTTCTTCTAACCAGGATTTATTCATTAATTTCAGTATCGGTAAGAACTTCCGTAATATCTGCCGCACTTCTGTCCATATCTGCCGCGAAAGCGCTGACTTTAGAAGTTAAATAATCATAAGCCACATAACATGGAATTGCTACGACAAGACCGAACGCGGTTGTTAACAGCGATTCCCAAATACCTTTTGCAAGCTGCGCCGGTTGAATAAAAGGCGCGTGTGTCTGGATAATATAAAATGTCTGTATCATTCCCGTAACCGTACCAAGCAAACCAAGCAGCGGAGTTACACGAGCCAAAGTGGCAATCACAGCAAGATTATGCTCAAGACGGGGAAGTTCATAACGGGCTGCACGTTCAATCGCTTCCTCAATTTCTTCTTTTGAAAGGCCATGAGAAAGCAGAGCGGTACGAAGAACTGCCGCAACAGGCCCAGGCGTTTCCGTGCAGAGAGTAATAGCTTCAGTGATGCGTTTATTTTGCACCAGGTTTCTAATTCCCGCGGTAAATTCCGCGGCATTAACAGAGGCACGGCGAAAACTCCAGAAGCGTTCAATGAACACCCACATAGCAACAAGTGAACATATACCGATTGGATACATTACATATCCGCCGCGTTGAATAAGGGCCCAGAAAGCAGTCATTGGATTTTTAGGTTACAAGGTTATAAGGTTGTCCCGATGAATC
>JAUVKG010000379.1 GCA_030596365.1 Chlamydiota bacterium
AATATTACAAACAATCGCCTGATCTTTCATTTTAGACATATGTTCCGCGGTAATAATATCTTTATTTCCCGTTGTTGTAACATAAATATCAGCATGAGGCAGCGCATCTTCAATCGTACAAACTTTATAACCTGACATACACGCCTGCAAAGCGCAAATAGGATCAACTTCACTCACCCAAACCTGAGCTTTTTCGTTGCTTAAAGATTCGGCAGAACCTTTACCAACATCACCATAACCACAAATCATCGCTATTTTACCACTAATCAAAACATCCATCGCTCGTTTAATGCCATCAACAAGTGAATGGCGGCAACCGTAAACATTATCAAATTTTGATTTTGTTACAGAGTCGTTTACATTAATTGCCTGGAAAAGCAGTTCGCCTTTTTCTTCCATTTGGATCAAACGATGAACACCTGTAGTTGTTTCCTCGCTTACTCCTGTGATTTCTTTTGCAATTTTGTGCCAATGTCCGGGCTTTTCGGCAAGAACTTTTTTCAGAACATTATTAATAACCTGCAGTTCAGCATTATCTGTTGGTACATCAAGAATCGATGCATCATCTTCAGCTGCACATCCTCTGTGAATAAGTAAAGTCGCATCGCCGCCATCATCAACGATCTGGTTTGGTCCTGACCCGTCGGGCCAGGTTAAAGCATTTAAAGTACAGTTCCAATATTCTTCAAGTGTTTCCCCTTTCCATGCGAAAACAGGAACACCGCTTTTCGCTATTACAGCGGCTGCATGATCCTGTGTAGAAAAAATATTACAAGAACACCATCTTACATCAGCACCAAGTTCAACCAGAGTTTCGATCAGGACAGCTGTTTGGATAGTCATATGAAGGCTGCCCATAATTTTAATACCTTTGAGAGGTTTATCTGCGCCGTATTTATTTCTTGTTGCCATAAGTCCCGGCATTTCCTGTTCAGCGATTTCAATTTCTTTTCTTCCGAATTCCGCCAATGTAATATCAGCTACTTTATAATTTTCCATATTTATACCTTTTTTAAAATTAAGTTTTAAATTAT
Source organism: Chlamydiota bacterium (assembly GCA_030596365.1). Taxonomy (GTDB): domain Bacteria; phylum Auribacterota; class UBA3054; order UBA3054; family B51-G9; genus B51-G9. Next base: position 1,035 of record JAUVKG010000379.1, read on the forward strand.
TTTGCTATAGTTTTAATTATTATAATGAAAACACAATAATGTTTCAATAGAGTCTCTTTATGACTTGATACAACGTTCCACAGGGTAGCGCTTTCGCGCAACCCTGCGCTACATTCTTTTTACCTTTCAGGCAAAACACCTTTTTGAACGTTCTCTATTTAGTTGGATCAGGTTGTTTTTTTGAATTTTACATTCAATTTTTCAGCAGCGTCAATCGGACCGATAACGATAAGTATATCGCCCTCGTTTAATCTTGTTTCCGGGCCGGGATTGATTAAAAGTTCCGAGCTGCCCTGACGGATAGCGAGAACGTTCAAACCTGTTTCTGCACGCAAATCAGCTTCAGCAATAGTCTTATTCAACCATTCGCATTCATTTGTAAGAACAATTTCTCTTAGTCCGAATTGTCTGTTTTTCAATCCGGTAATTTCATCAATAAAATTCATTGCTTCCGGTGCGAGAAGGATATTTGCCATGTGTCGTCCTGAGACTTCATTAGCGAGGATAATTTTATTAGCTCCTGCGCGTTTGAATTTAGCGCCTATTTTTTTATCAGAGGCTCTTGCGATAATAAAAAGTTCCGGCACCATTTCTCGCGCGGTAAGTGTTAAGAATAAATTATCAGCATCCTCTGGCAGAGAAGCAATAATCCCATGAGCCAGTTTAATTTGAGCACTTTCGAGAACTGTTTCCAAAGTAGCATCATTTTGAATGATCGGGATTTTGTACTGTGCAAGCTTTTCGCATGTTTCCGGATTGCTATCAATAACGATGACTTTAGTTCCACGAATTAAGAGTTCTTTAAGAGCACATTCACCCATTTGTCCACAGCCGCACAGAATGATGTGATTTTTGTATTTTTTAAGTTCATTAATCATTTTTTTTCCTTTGTAATTTCTTATTAAATGTCCGCCTACGCCAATAGAAATAAACGACGAAAGAGCATACATTGCCGCACCCACGCCGGCAATCGCGAGGAAAATTGTAAAAGATTTCCCTGAAGCATCAAGTTCGTGGACTTCTTTGAAACCGATAGTAGTAACGGTAATTACCGTCATAAAAAGTGCATCGATAAAACTCCAACCTTCAATGATAGAGTACCACGAAGTACCGATAATAATCACTATAATAATTATAATGATTGGCACAGCAATTTTCCAAACGATTTTCTTCTTAGTAAAATCGTTATCTTGTAAATCAAATTCCGGCATAATAAAATTGTTATTTGCTTTATCGATTAACTAGTTTTACTTTTCTTCCTTCTATTTTCACTTTTCCATCTGCAAGCAACTGTATCACTTTCGGGAAAATAATATGTTCCTGTTCTTGAATTCGCGCATGGAGAATTTCTGCGGTATCATCCTCTTTAACCTCCACAGCCGCCTGAGCGATAATAGGTCCTGAATCCATTCCCGCGTCAACAAAATGCACAGTACAGCCGGCAAATTTAGCACCATAATCCAAAGCTTGTTCCCATGAATGAAGTCCCGGAAAAGCCGGAAGCAAAGCAGGATGAATATTAATAATTTTAAGAGGAAAAGCGTTAAGAATACCATTTTTGATCATTCTCATAAAACCTGCAAGAATTATGTAATCGACATTCGTTTTTTGCAGTGCATCGATGTAATTCTGCTCCTGTATGCCATCGAGTTTTGTTTTAAAATCATCTGCGGGGATATATTTATTGGGAATTCCCAAAGCGGCAGCCCGATTAAGAATTTTAGCATTTTTCACGTCTGAAATTACGATGGCAATCTCCGCGCCAATTATTTTTTTTGAATTAATTGCTTCAGCTATCGCGGCAAAATTAGAACCTGAGCCTGAACCTAAAACACCTATTTTAATCATATTTTGTATCTCCTTTATATTAATAAAAATACCATCATTCCAATTAACACACCCCGCACTAAAGGGCACCCCTTTCAAGAGGGGAATTTTCCATCAATCCAACAATCCATCAATCCAACAAATTATATCATTTTAGCAATTGCGTTGCAAATCAAAATATAGTAGAATAATGAATATATTAATAATAAGTAATAAATTTTAAAATTAAGTGAATCAGGAATGAAAAAAACTAAAACAAACGAAAAAATACGTAATATCGCAATTATCGCTCACGTTGACCATGGAAAAACAACATTAGTTGATAATATGTTTAAACAAAGCGGGACTTTCAGAGATAATCAG
>JAUVKG010000258.1 GCA_030596365.1 Chlamydiota bacterium
GAGCAATTAGGTCAATTAGAAATTAGAAATTTAAATCAGTTTCACCCGCAACTGTCTCTCGGCGTCAACTACATCTCTGTTGATTAATTTTCGAGCATCGCGGGCGGTAGCGCGAAGGGAGTCTGACGTGTAAGGGGCCTGAACAATTTGCCGAAGCAATTGATTTATCATTCTTAGATATCTGACAATAGCGCCTTCATCCAAACGGCTGATTTCAACGATTTCATCAAAATCAACCCCTTTAACCCAGGCATCAACAGCGAATCCCATTTGCGGATGAGGCGGTGGGACGTAAGGTTCGATATCGTAAACGGTTTCATCGACATGGATTTTTCTATGGATATGTTTTAATTCCCGTTCAATCCATTGGAAATGTTTTGGTGGTTTTTTAGGCATTTCGACACCGCGTCTCGGTTCGAAAACGAGGGATGAAATAGCGAAGCAAAGTTCATGAGGAGAGAATTTGTCAAGCAGTCCTGATTTAAATAATTCTGCCATATAGAGTTCGTGACCGAACATCCATCTTGCGAAGTGTCCTTTTTTAGTAAGGAGATTATCTTTGATAAACCCATTTTTCTTAAGCAGAAGAAGTCTGCTTAGAAATCTTCTGCGAGCGCGTTTTCTGCCGCGTTTAGTTGACTGGAAATAATGTAGAGTTTTAGGATAAAGTTCGATTACATTTTCGCCATGAACTTCGTATAAGTTTAAGACAGTTGCGTAAGAAGCGTTAAATTTGCTTAAAACAGGTTCCTGTTCGCCGAAAATTATGTTTTCAATTTCTTTTGGTTTGGTCTGCGTGGGAAGAAAGCGCACATAAACAAATCCCTCGGTGTCCATACCCCGTCTTCCCGCTCTGCCGGCCATTTGGTAAAAATCTCTTGAGTGAAGTGTGTCAAAACCGGTTGAATAATATTTTCTGAGAGCGTCAAAGATTACAGTTCGCGCAGGCATATTAATACCAAGAGCGAAAGTTTCAGTTGTAAAGATTAATGGGATAAGTTTTTGATTAAAAAGCTGCTCAACTACTTCCTTAAGAGTTGGCAGCATACCTGCATGGTGGTAAGCGACGCCGAATCTGATAAATTTTCTTAATTTTTTTGCTGAAGGTTCGTTGTCAATATTATAAATTTGACACAAAGACAAATATTTTCTGTCAAGCTCTTTTTGCTGTCGCTCGGAAAGAAAGGGTAGCCGGATAATTTCTGCCGCGAGCTGTTCAGTTTTTACTCTGCTGAAAGCGAAATAAATGCATGGAAGTTCGTTGTTTTTCAGAATTTGTTGAATTAAAGGGAAAAGGCGATTTTGCTTGATTTTCGCGCGGGGATGTTTATTTCTGCGGTTTCGATTATCGAATTTTTGATGAAATCTTGATCGGCTGACGCCTGATTTTCTTAAAAAATCTAAAGCAGTTTTTTTGACTTTTTTCCATCCGTCAAAAACTTCACCAAGACATTGGTAACGAAAATGAAGTGGAACAGGACGGTTGTATTCAGTAATAACAGTGGTCGGTCGATTAAGAATAACTTCAAACCATTCAGCAATTTCATTAATATTTGGCACAGTCGCGCTTAAACAGAGGAATTTTGTCGCAGGGGGAGTCAAAATAATAGATTCTTCCCAAACTGTTCCGCGGTCAAGATCATCTAGATAATGCACTTCATCGAAAATAACCCAGGATAAATTTTCAAAACTGTCGGGTTCATCGAGAAGAGAATTACGATAGATTTCAGTAGTCATTATCCTGATTGGCGCATCGGGATTTATGGCGACATCGCCAGTAATAATGCCTACAAGCTCTCCGTATTTTCCAGAGAATTCGCGATATTTTTGATTACTAAGCGCTTTAATAGGAGCCGTGTAAATAACATGTTTTCCTGTTGAAAGGGCTATATCGATGACATGATCGGCAATAACGGTTTTTCCCGCGCCTGTTGGGGCGGCAACAAGAACAGATGTAGTTCCATCGAGCGCGTTGATTGCGCGCTCTTGAAAGGAATCATAAATGAAGTTATGAAGAGGGGGCATGGATAAATTTATATATCATCTTCAACGTTTTCATCATCATGCCATTTAGACCAGCAAACGCAGAACTGTTTCCACGCTTCGGGACATTCGGCAAAATAGTCGCCCAGATAGGCGAGTAAAGTATCAATATCGTCGTCTGATTGGGCTAACAAATCAAGCAAACCGTTATGCGGGTCATCTGCAATTCCTAAATCTGCAAACAAATTTGATTTCATCTGTATAGTTTCTCCATAATTAAAAAGTAAAAAAAAAATAAGTTATGCTTTACAAGCACTGAAACCGATTATATAATAATAAAAAATAAAAATCAAGAGGGTGTTAATATTTTGGATTTATGATTTGTGATTTTGGATTTTGTGTTAGCTCGCGGCGCATGCCGTGTAGATTTGTGGTCTTGATTTAAATAAAAATAAACGGGTCGTTTTTTTATAAAAGCAGTTTTGATATAATATTTATCCTTTTTAAAAATGCTAATAAAATATTAATGAAATTATCTTTATATAAATTGAATCCACAACAGCGAAAAGCTGCAAAAATTGTTGATGGTCCTTTACTCGTTCTCTCCGGTGCCGGCACAGGTAAGACAACAACTGTTGTTAACAGAATAGCTTATATGATAAGCCGGGGAGTGAAATCAGAAGAAATACTCGCGGTAACCTTTACAAATAAAGCCGCGCGTGAAATGAGTGAGCGCGTGAAAAAAATGATTGGCAGATCCGCGAAAAGCATGCAGGTATCGACTTTTCACAGTCTCGGTTTAAGAATTCTGCGTGAGAATCATAAATTACTCGGCTATAGAAGGAACTTTACAATTTATGATACAGCTGATCAGCTTTCTGTCGTAAGAAAAGCCCTAAGGACAATCTCAGCTGCGTGGAAGAAGTATAAACCTGATGAAGTGCTTTATGCGTTGAACAGACTTCGTATGCCGCATAATGAAGCTCTCGATCTGAAATATGAAAACGAGTTTGACGGTGCGGTTTATTCAAGTGTCTGGGAAAAATATCGCGCGACATTAAGAAATAATAATGCTGTGGATTATGAGGATTTATTAGTGCAGCCATTGAGAATTTTAAAAAAATATCCTGAAATTCTTAACTCTTATCAGGAAAAATTTAAATATATTATTGTCGATGAATATCAGGATACTAACGCAGTTCAGTTCGAAATTATTAAACTACTGGCCAATAAATATAAAAATATTTGCGTGGTGGGGGATGACGATCAGTCAATCTACGGATGGCGTGGCGCGGAAGTAAAGAACATTCTTGATTTTGACAAACATTTTAAAAAAGCTTCTGTAATTCGTCTTGAAGAGAATTACAGGTCAACAGGAATAATACTTAAAGCTGCTAATGCTGTTATCGCGGGAAACAAAGATAGAAAAGCGAAAAAATTATGGACAAGGATGGGAGATGGTAATCGAATAAATTTTTTCGCTGCTGCGGATGAAATGACAGAAGCCGAGTACGTTGTTACTCAAATAATAACTCATCAGATAGAAAATAAAATGTCGTATGGATCCTACGCTATTCTTATGAGAATGAATACTCAGGCACGACAGTTTGAAGAGCTTCTTCGCGCGCACAGGATACCTTATGTTGTAGTTGGCGGCATGCAGTTTTATGACAGGAAAGAAATTCGTGATTTCATGTCATATTTAAAGGTTCTGTCAAATCATGAAGATGAGGAGTCATTGCTTAGGATAATTAATGTTCCGAGACGTGGGATTGGAGATTCTACTTTAAAAATAATGAGTGAGCATGCTAATCTGAAGAAGTGCGGATTGTATGAATCGCTTGCGACACTCAATGAAAGCAGTGATATAAAGCCCAAAACTTTATTCGAATTAAACAAATTTTATGTGTTGATAGAGGATGCCCGAAAAAGACTAAAAAGAGAATCTATAGCAATGGTTGCCAGGAATTTATGGGCTGAAATTGAATATCAAAGGGAACTTGAAGCAACATTTAGTGATCCCAAAAAGATAGCTGAAAGAATGGCGAATATTGACGCATTGATAGATGGTATTCAATACTACGAAAATCGTGACAGGAAACCTACACTTGAAGGATATCTCCGCCAGGTATCTTTAATGGAAGAAGATGATGACGAAGAATTTCAGAAGGGGAAAGTTGTTGTAATGACAATACATTCTGCTAAAGGGCTTGAATTTAGAAATGTATTTTTCGTTGGAGTTGAACAGGGAATTATTCCTCATACTAAATCACTCGAAACTTCTTATGGTGAAGCTGAAGAACGGAGATTGTTTTATGTCGCGGTAACACGTGCCAAACAAGAACTAACTATCAGCTACAGTAAGATGCGAACAAAATTTGGTCAACGTATTGAGCGTCTTCCATCAATGTTTATAAATGAAATACCTGATAATCTTCTGGAACCAACTGATGGGATTTATCAGGAGGTTGCCGATGATGAAGTTACAGAAGATTTGTTGAGTCGATTTGGCGCGATGTTTTCGGAATGATGGTAGTGATTCAGATAAATTAAACCACATAAGAAACATAAGGGCACATTAGAGAAAAAGTAAAATTAATGGAAAATAATAAAATTTTTGAAAACAAACCTTATGTTCCAGTAACTTTATTAAAAGTTTTTGTTTTTTATTTTATTATTTTTATTTGGAATATAACAATCCAACAATCCAACAATCCAACAATCCAACAATCCAACAATCCAACAATCCAACAATCCAACAATCC
>JAUVKG010000355.1 GCA_030596365.1 Chlamydiota bacterium
GAGCCGGCCCCATTGGACAAAACCGTATTTGTATTTCATTAAATCCGAGTTCTTTGATTTTCTTCATAACGTTTATTATATTTTGCTCGTACTGCCAATATAATTCACCGTTTCTGCTCATTATAAATGCACCGGAAGTAATGCTTTGATTTTTTACAGACGGGTGCAGCCTTCCGTGCCAGATTACGAACGCGATTTTTTCCTGTCCGGCATTTCTCATATTTGTCAATTGTTGGATAACAGCATTCGTGTTTTCATGATAATGACCAAGAACTAGTTTGATTTTTTCGTGCCATTCTACTCCTCGTTTGAGAGCTTTGTAATCATAGCCATTGAGATCATAAGAAATATAATTGGAGCCGCCTGTTTCATAGGCATGACAATTACCGGAGAAAAGGAATAAGGAAAGAAATAATATATTTATAGTTGTTACGCAAAAGCATAAAACTGTTACAAGAGTAGAATTGAATAGATGTTTCATGTTTTTTTCCATAATTATTTGCTCGTTAGCCATTGTGGCAACGAGTTATTATTGATAAATTTTACAATTTTTAAAAAATGAGGTTGACTTTCCCATGGAAAAGGTACTCTCATTAATTTAGCAAAGAGTATATCAAAAGAATAAGAATAAAGATATAACAATTTGTCCTAATTTATGCACGATATGGCATAAAATATAAAGTTGTGTTATAATATTTAAATTGGATTGATTTAATAATTAAATTAGTACTATCATGAAGAAACAATTGTTTGACCTTCTTGAAGAAAATATGTCTGTTATCCGTGAAAATGGGATGGATAAAATAATCTATGATTTTGATGGCGGAGACTGCGCATTGTTGATTTATGAAAATCAGCGCCCAATCAATTTGCATACTCACAATTTTAATGAACTTGTGTTTGTACTTTCGGGTACTGCACTTCATATTGCCGATGACGAAGAATATCCATTGATACGTGGCGATGTTTTTGTTATACGTGGTAACCATAAACACAGTTTCCGAAATCCTCGCAACTTTTATGTTGCAAATTTATTCTATACAAAAGATTTTTTTGAAACATTTAAGGATGAATTTTCCGATTTGCCTGGATTTCAGGCTCTTTTCATCAATGAACCACGCTACAGAAAAAATCATAAATTTAAATCTAAATTGCATTTGAGTTTACATCAGTTGAATGAGATAACCAGGTTTTTTCACACTTTTGAACAAGAAGAAGAAGAAAGACGCGTGGGATACACAAAAATGCAAAAACGGATATTTGAATCGATTGTTATAGAATTATGCCGATATTATTCTGAAACAGATAAACCCAAATCTAAAGTTTTACTGAATATCAGCACGGCAATAGATTATATGGAAAAACATTATACCGAATCGGCTTCTATTAGCTTGCTTGCAAAAAAAGCCTGTATTTCAGAAAGCAAATTCCGACATGCTTTTAAAGAAATCACCGGGCTATCTCCAATAGATTTTCTTATCAGATTGCGAATTGAAAAAGCAATAGAAATAATTGTAAAGTATCCTGAACTTAATGTTACGGAAGTAGCAATGAAGAATGGTTTTGAAAACTGCTCCTACTTTTCCAGACAATTTAAGAGAGTCACCGGTATTACTCCTCTTGCTTACATAAAAAAGCAACGAATAATATTGAAGTAAAACCGGCATTAACAACATATCGTGCATAAATCATGACATATTGTTATATCTTTATTCTTATTTTTTTTATACACTATTAATAAGAATTCCTTTTATAGAGGAAAGTCTACCTCATTTTTTAAAAATTGTGAATTTTATCAATAATAACTCGTTGCCATAATGGCTAACGGGCAACTAATCAATCAAAAAAATGAAAATCAAAAGATATAACGGCATAGCTCTTGTCGCTGTTCTTGCCATACTTGTTGTTCTGGCAATTATGGCGGCGAGTTTTACAGCACTTATGAACATAGAAAACAAGCAGAGCAGTGTCCAGATTAAATCACAGCAGCTTGATATGCTTATTCATTCCGGTCTTGAACAAGCGAAAGCAATAATTACTGTTGAGGAACTTGACGCGGCAAAGATGAATAAAGTTCCCGACATAGCAAACTATTTTTCTAAAAATTATTCCGGCAGTTCTGATAATTCAGCTTATTCAAAATGGTTTTTTGTTAAAGATAAAACAGGAAATATTTCCGGCAGATATAGAATTCGAATTGAAGACGAAGCGGCAAAAGTGAATATTAACAAAGCGTTTCTTCTCAAAAAATCAAAAGGAACAGGATGGGATACAGGCGAAATAGTTCTTCCGCGCGTTCTTGGAGTGCCCGGAAAATCCGCCGAGAAATTGATTAAATTCCGCTATGGAAAAAATAATCTCCCGGGTGGCCGAGGTGATGATGATCAGAATAACCTTATCCTTATGGCAGATGGAATTGATAACAACGCGAACGGAATTATTGACGAAGATGATGAAGGAATAAATGACCCTAAAGAATATTCTGCTGAAAAACTGAAAGGTGATGATACTAAATTCAGCAGTATGACGGAGGTGATGAATATTCTTATCGATGACAAAAAACTGTCGGTGAAGCTTCGCGCGGGAATTATGAAAGAAATTCCGCGCCGCGCTACTATTTATTCTATCGATAAACCCGGGTCGTCAACCCTGCCCAACAAAACGCCTTCAGATATAAACAGCATCACGACAAGAGAATGCAGAAAACTTCTTATAAAAGCTAACGCAATTTCGCCGTTTGAGCCGAACTCATCAAAACAGCAACAGCTTGCCGCAAATATTATTGATTATCGCGATGAAAATCACGTCCTTTCAACTCTCGGTTCTACTTATGGTGTTGAAGCAATCTGCTTTAATGAAATTCTTGCGAATGACGAATCATCAACACTTGACCTTGTTTATGCAAAATTATCGTCCTGGCAGCCATCCGGCTGGTGGAAAGAAAACTTCGGTAGTGTGGATGATAAACGTTCTGTTTACTGTGTTGACACAATGTACGGCTGTATTCCCGATTCTCCTTCCATGCTTCAAAAGAATTTCCAATCTCTTGACCCGAGGCGTATGTGGAGAATTAGAAAAAGTAATACAGAGACAATTGGAAAGTTATCAATGAAGGGAAGTAAAATCACAATAGAGTTCGCAAGAACAATAACAACAAAAGATAATAATACTATTCGAGGTTCTGTTTATATGGAAGATTTATCAACAATACCTCAAACAATCCCCCCAAACGAAAAATATCTTTCGTGGCCGTCCAGACAAGAAGCACGTAACGGTTTCTCTTTCCCAGGCAGCTCATCATTTAAAAATTACTGTAAAGATATGTTAAATATCCTTCGTAAAATAAATATGCAAGACGGAGCAAACAACCGTCCCGACCTGCCGAAAAATTATTTTAAAGATTCACTTGCTATGATTTATAGATGGCAGAATGATGATAACAAAACGGAAAACAATAAAGCGCTTGGACTTTTTAAAATTGTCAGTGGTGATGAACAGTCAATCACTTTTGAAAATAAAAATTATTATAATAAAAATTCACAGTATGACTTC
>JAUVKG010000105.1 GCA_030596365.1 Chlamydiota bacterium
GGCAATTCCGCCAATAACTACAGCAGCAAGAATTAAATCAGCAGTCTTGTGATGGTGAATAAATTGCAAAATCTCCGCTGAAGGTGAAATCCCGGTTGTCTCAATGTCAACTACCTGACCTCCAACCATTCCGGCATGCCCTGCTGTTTTAGCAAGTTCAATTATTATTTCAGAGGTTCGATTTGGATTCGAAATTTTCGCTTGTGCTGCCCACTCAAAAGCAAGAGTCAATAGCGCGTCTCCGGCAAGCAAAGCAATTGCTTCTCCGAATTTTTTATGGCAAGTTGGTTTACCTCGTCGAAGGTCATCATTATCCATACAGGGCAAGTCATCGTGAATAAGTGAATATGAATGAACCAACTCTACCGCGCAACCAGCTTGCAATGCATTTTCAAGCGTTCCGCCCACCGCTTTGCAAGCGGAAACAGCAAGTAATGTTCTCAGTTTTTTTCCTCCGCCGAGAACAGCATATCGCATTGCTTTATGAAGAGCTTCCGGTTTTTCGTTTTCCTGCGGCAAGTTTTTATTGAGGAACTCCTCAACTAAAATTTTTTCATTAAATAAAGGGTGTTTCATAGGACTGGCGTTCAGGTGTCAAGTGGCGCTTTCTTGTTTTTTGTTAAGTGACGCTCGGAGGAAATTGAGTTTTTCAAACTCAATTTATTTTCTCGGTTTTTTCATTATAAATTTATTCATTATTTCGGCTCTTCATAAAAATGAGTGGGTAAGCAGCGGATAGATTTTACATTTTCGAACTCGAAAAAAGAGCATTTCCTTTTTGGAGTGCAACAATGTTGGTTTTTTTGTACTCAACAAAATCATTTGTTGCAAATGATTTTTTCCGCTCGATGCGAAAAAAATTATAAAAAACGTTCGTAAATATTAGGGTTTTAATAGTTATTATTTAAAATTTCCGTGTAGTCTGTGTGTTCAGTGGGCAGTAATTACAAATACCGATTACGGATTACGAATTACAATCTTCCTCTTGTCATCACCTTCAGACACAAACTTTATCCACCGGGTTTCAGGTGGTAATATTTCAGGAAAAAGATCCGCCCATTCAATAACGCAAACACTATTGTTGTCAAATATATATTCCTGCCAGCCGATTTGAAGCAATTCCATCGCATTTTTAACCCTGTAAAAATCAAAATGATTAACTCGTATTCCGGATTCCGATGATTGATATTCCTGAATAAGAGCAAATGTCGGACTTCCCTGAAAATTTTCACTTATACCGGTAAGCTCTTCAATAATCCCTTTCGCAAAACAAGTTTTGCCGGAACCAAGATTTCCTGTTAAAGCAAGAATATCTCCCGATTTCAATTTGCAGGCGAATTTCTGAGCGATTAATTTAGTTTCCTCAGGCGAATTAGTAATAATTTCTTTTTGCATAATTAATTTTTCACCACAACTTGTCCCGAGGCCGCAGGCGCTTGTGGATAAGGCACATAAGAGAACATAAGTTTTATAATTGTTTAAATTTTTTTCTTATATGGCCTTATGTTTCTTATGTGGTTAAAGTTTTTGGTTATTTTTTCAGACATCCGAGTTGGTTTACCCTTTTTCAAGTATCTTCTGATTAGAGTAAGTCAGGCTCTTGACTGCCACATGCCTGGTTCCGCTCGATATTAAGCTGGAAGCTTAATTTACTTTACTAAAATGATTAAAGCTTCTTGTCTTCAATTCACATCCATCAAGAAATATTTTCGCCGGCGGAGATGCTGTTTTCCCGATAACAGAAAGTTTCATATTGAATTTTTCTTTAAACTTATTTTGAATTTCACTTGTTAAAGTTTTCTCGGGAAATACACACAAAAGTTCAAAATCTTCGCCATCATTCAGCGCATTATCAATTGAAAAGCCATCCGTAACAGGCAGCTTATCAGAAAAAAATTGTATGGACACATTACTCGCTTTCGCAATACGTGACGAATCCATTGCGAGTCCGTCGCTTAAATCCATCATCGCGCATGGTTTAGCATTTTTAACAAGCCATCGTGCTTCTTCAATTCTCGGCATAAAATTCAAATGTTTATCTGTCTTAAAAGAGCCGCCAAGCGTTCCGGTAACTGCAACTATATTTCCCTGTTTGGCTCCGTCTCTGGTGCAAAGACATTGTTTTTCAACTTTACCTAACAGAGTAATTGTAATTGATAAAACATCAGAGCCAACGGTATCTCCTCCAACAACGGCAACGTTAAATTTTTCTGCCGCGGAATTAATTCCTGAGATTAATTTTTCTAAAAAATTTAACGGTAAGTTTTTTGGGATAGCAGCAGAAATTACCGCATGTTCAGGAATCCCACCCATCGCCGCAATATCGCTAATGTTAACCGCCATCGCTTTCCATCCTATTTTTTTCGGTAATGTGTCAAGGGTAAAATGAGTTCCTTCAACAACTGTATCGATTGTAACAAGTTGATGAAACTCATCCGAAAAAGGTGTCAATACAGCAGCATCATCGCCAATACCTTTAATAACGTTTGGTTTGTTTGCTATAGTTTTGGAAAAAAAACTGTCAGCTATAGAGATGATTTTTTCTTCACCGGCAGATGCAACAGTTTTATTTTTGCGGGGTGACAATCGCTGAGACGGGATATTTTCCATATTGATTAAAGAGTTGTCTGAAAGAATCTTTAGAATAGTTGTAGATTTCATGTTTTAATGATGAACCATATACCTCCGGCAGAGCAAATAATTCTGAAATCACAATATTTTTAAGAATGTTTTTGTTGTTAGAAAATTCATTTTCAAAAACGGCTCGCGCGTTTGCTCTTTCAAGAAATTTTCCATCAGCTAATCCTGAAAGAGTGGCGGAAAGAAGAGTTCTTAATTTTGATAATCCTTCTGACGCGTATTCGTCAGGCAAAACGAAATAGGCATAAACCCAGCCTGTATTCCATCCTTGATAGTCAACCACATCAAAAGAATTTAAAATTTTGTTTTTTTGAAAATCTGTCCACTCTGTGTTAAGGTTTTCGATTTGATTCAGCATAGCTGCGCGAACAACTTTTGTAATATACCGGGGAAAATTGGTAGAATTAAATCCCGGAACAGGAATTCCGCAAACAATAATGGTATCAGAATTAGGTGAAGAGAAAACACGTGTAAACTGATTTGTAATTTTATTTCCGGGTGGTAAATTAACAACAAAAACCGGAGCATTAGAATTAAATTTATATTTTGAATAATTGCTTGTAAAATATACACTTTTATTTTTTTCTTTAAAATTTTCTAACGAGTTTTTAATTGTGGTTTTAATCTCGTACTCATCAAAATTTCCCGAAATGAGAATTGTTGTATTTTGCGGAATTATAAAATCATTGTAAAAATCTGAAACCGTTTGCTGAGAAATAATGGGTAATGAAAGTTGATTCCCATAGAGATTTAAACGATAAGGCTGCTTTGTGAAAAAAGATGCACGAAAAACTGCGTCAGCAAGTTGTGGAATATTTGTTATTTGTGTATCAATCTTTTTAAGAAGTTCATTTATGGCAGACGATATGTTTTTTTCATTTAATTCCGGAGTCGACCACACCCGGCATAGATTTTCTGCAGTTTCTAAAGCCAATTGCGGGATTACAGTTGAGGATAAAGTGAAAGTCTGATTATGCGAATTTGCCTTGGGATAAATATTATATTCATTTTCCTTTTCTTTTTTCTTGAAAAAGAACTTTTTGGTTTTAGTATATTTCAAAGATCGCATAATTTCAGCAATAATAGAAAAAACTCCGTTGTTGGTTTCGTCTTCACACCAGAGTCCTCCTATACCGGTAAATAAAAAGTTTACCACCGGCGAATCAGGAGTTCGTCTTAATAAAATTTTTACTCCATTTTTTAATTCTATCCGCTGAACCGGAATATGCGTTTCCCCAAGAAGAGCACGCTCTCCGCGAAGCAACTGCGCTTTCTGCAATCCTAAAATTTCATCAGAGCTTCGTTCAGGTGAGAGAATAGCGACGGAAAGACATTGAGGAACAAAATATTTTTTGCATACAGCGGAAAGTTTTTGCGGAGTGATTTCGAGAAGATTTTTCGCGTTAATTTCCGGATAATGAGGATTACCAAGCCGCAACGCTGATTTGCCAACAAATTCTGAAATGAATTTCGGAGAATTCATAGATGCAAGATAATCAGTAAAAAGTTTCAGTCGTTCTCTTTCAATATTTTTTTTATTCCAAGCGTGGTTTGAGAGATTAATGATATATCTTTTAACCGAATTTGCCGCGCTCGCGGCGGAATTTTCATCACAAGAAAAAGAAACGACAAATTCTTCCGGATTGCGCGGAAGAATTAGCAAAGAAATTTTTAAATTGCTGAAATTTTCAGTTCCTTCCCTTAATAATTTCTCAAGTTCTTCTTTCTTCAGAATATCAGAAAGCAAATGCAATAATGCCGTATCCGGATGACCGGTATTCGCTGTTGAGAAACCTATTGAAATATAACTCTGAGTAACATTCCCGTGTTGTTCAAGCCAGCGTGGAGCGGTTTGTATCGGACTTTCGAATTTTTCAGGTAAAACTCCTGTAGTATTTGGAATATCAGCGAATGCTTTTTTAACCATCGAGGATACATTTTCCGGATTAACATCTCCTGCAACAACAACGATAAGATTATCCGCAACGAAATATTTTTTATAATACGAAATTAAATCCTCACGTAATAAATCATTTAACAAAGATACATTTCCATTTATAGAAAACTTTACCGGATCCCACATAAAAGCAGTTCTCCTGAGCAAAGTATCAAGTTGTTTCCAAGGGTTATCTTTTTCAAATAGAATTTGATTTGTTAATTTATCACGAGTTTTTCTCCATTGCTTTTCAGGGAATTTTGCGTTACAAATTTTATCGCCTATTTTTTTTATAATTGATGGCAGATTTTCTTTAACAGAATTTGCGGAAAAAGATATCGAGTCGTAATAAGTATCCGAATTTAACCTTGTAAATGATTCTTCTGAATTATCAAATCCCTTACGTATATTCTCATATAAAATAGTTTGAACCGCATTTGCAAGTCCGGATCCACGCTTCTCATTTTCACCAAATGCACCTCCACGAAAATATATTTTTACGGAAACAACGGGTGAGCGGGGAATTTGAACCACGTAAGTTTTAATGCCCGAATCGGTAATATCGGAAAAAATAGTCAATGGAGGACATTCCGGAGTTACCCCTGCAAAAGATAACGCGGTGTAAAAGAAATTTGCAGAAAGGAAGATAATTGTTAAGGATGTTTTTTTCACTTGATAATTTTATAGCGCGTTTTCGATTGAATTGATAAGAGTGGAAGCGGTTTCGTTATCAAGTTCCCCCTGAGGCCACGGCCAATAAATTCCATCATCGTTATAACGCGGAACAACGTGTAAATGAACATGGGGAACAATCTGCCCGGCACGTTTACCTGAATTAATTATAAAATTTATTCCATCGCATTTTAACGCTTTTTTTGCCGCTGCGGCAAGTCGAGTTGCTAAAATCATTAAATTTGCCATTAACTCTTCAGGCGCGTCTTCAGCAAACTCAAAATGTTTTTTTGGAATAACGAGGAAATGTCCTTTAGTTATGGGCATAATGTCAAGAAAAGCAATAGCGTGTTCATTTTCAGCTATTTTATAACATGGAATTTCTTCATTTACAATTTTACAAAAGATGCAGTCCATTGTCGTGCCGGTTTGGATTAAGTAGCAGGCACTCGGAGGTCGTGCCGGTTTTTGTTAGATTACAGGCACTCGGAGGAAATTTGCTCTTACGAGCAAATTAAATTTCTGAGTGCTTGATTGTTAATTTATTGTTGAGTTTTAGTTATTGTTTGCTGTCATTCTCATTTTATTGCTCATCAAAAAATAATAATCATACATTAAACAATAAATTTGCGCAGAGCGGAAATTTTATTATAAATGATTCGACATGAAAATTGCTAACAGCAGTCGAAAAGCCATTAAAGCAGAAACACTTATGCCAATAAGTCCGGGAATAGATACATTTTGCCATTGCGGCGGAACATGCGCCATAATAATTAATGATGAACTTAACAGCACGGAAGCATTTACAATTGCAAAAGCAAGTCTGTTAGCATCACGGTCCCATGTTTTCATTATAGGGAGAAGAGATTTTGTTTCAAGGTCAATTTTTATTTCACCTTGTTTAATAAATTTGAGCACTTCGCGAATTTCTGATGGCAAATCACGAAGCAGCTGATAGAATTCGATAGTAGTTTTCCCCATATCCATCGCTATTCTTCGAGGATCATAACGTTGTTTAATCAAACGTTCAACATAAGGTTTAACATAATCCATAAAAACGAAATCCGGTTCAAGATCTCTTGCAATACCTTCAATAGTAGCGATTGCTTTAATAAGGAGATAATATTCCGGAGGAAGTTTTATTCCATTATTAATGAATAAATTAAGAAGGTCTTGTAATATTTCTCCCGCGTTTAACTGATCAAGCGGCATATAAGCATAAGTATTAACAAAACGAAGAACTTCCCGTTTTAACTTGGTCAGGTCTTTTATTTCATCAGGATTAGTAGCAACATTTAGTACAGATTTTGTAATCTGATCTTCATTTTTTTGAATGATATTTACAAGTACCTCTGCAAGAGCTTCCTGATTGCGTTTATCCAGATTGCCCATCATTCCGAAATCAATAAAGCACAGTTCTTTATTTTCTGTAATGAAAATATTTCCGGGATGAGGATCTCCATGAAAAAATCCGTCTTGAAAAATTTGCTTCAGTACCGCGTTTGTTCCCGTAACAGCAATTATATGTTTATCGACTCCTTCTTCTTCAAGTTTTTCCAATTCGTTTATTTTCGTGCCGCGAATTAATTCAGTTGTTAGAACTGCACGGGAAGAATGAGAACGATAAACGCTCATTGCGTGAACATTTTTAACCCCTTGTAAGTTTTCAGCAAATCTTTCAATATTATGAGCTTCCAAATGAAGGTTCATCTCATCCGCAAGCTGCCGGGAAAATTCTTCTATAATAGCAACCGGTTGAATAATTTCTAATCCCTGAAGATGATTCTCACCAATTTTGGCAAGATTTATCATTATCTCAATGTCTACCTCAGCTATTCTTTCAATGTCAGGCCGTTTAACTTTGACAGCAACTTCCTCTCCATCCGGAAGAACAGCTTGGTAAACCTGTGCTATTGACGCACTGGCAATTGGTTCCGCTGAAATTTCTTTAAAAAGTTCATCAATTTTTCCATCAAGTTCATATTCAATGATTTTATATGCTTCTTCAGATGGGAACGGTGGAACATGATCTTGCAGTTTTACAAACTCTTCAATTAATTCCTGAGAAATCAAGTCGGGACGAGTACTTAAAATCTGCGCAAACTTTATAAACGTTGTTCCTAATTCTTCGACAATAAGCCGAATCCTTTTGGCACGCGGAATTGATTTTATTTCCTGAGGGGGTTTGCGAGATATAGCGCTCTTGCCCATCTCAATGTAATGTAAAAGATTTAATGTGTCAACTATATCATTAAAACCATACTTAACTAATATGGCTATAAGTTGACGATAGCGGTTAATATGCCTATACGTACGACCGATAGAATCGAAGGGAGTTTTCATTTATTTTTTAGCGGATTTTTTCTTAGATTTCTTTACGGTTTTTTTTACGGCTTTTTTTGTAGCTTTTTTTACTGTCTTTTTTGATGCTTTTTTCTTAGTATCTGCAGATTTTTTTGTAGAAGCAGGAGTAACAGTATTAACAGCATCTTTAACTAATTTAGTTATTTCTTTATCAAAACGAACACGAACTTTCTCGCCTTTATTTATCATATCGTTAACAAATTTCTTGCTGTCTTTTTTGCTCATTTTAGTTTTTTTCTGAATGTCAGACGCAATCTTTTCTATTTGCTCTTTGCCGGTAATGCCTATACCAAGTCCGAGTGCAATAGATTTTGTAATGATATCTTTCATAATAATCTCCAGTGATGGTTAATGGAACATTTTTCTAATTTCTAATTACATAATATTGTAACAAAACTTAAAACTAATAACAAGAGAGAGGGGGGGTTTTGGATTGCCACGCTTAAAGCGTGGGTGGGAAGGTGGGAAGGTGGGAAGGTGGGAAGGTGGGAAGGTGGGAAGGTGTGAAGGTGCGAAGGTGCGAAGGTGGGAAGGTGCGAAGGTGGGAAGGTGCGAAAGTGGGAAGGTGGCGGATTACGGATCACGGATCACGCCCTTGGATGGAATTGTTTATGAATATTTTTTAATCTTTGATGATCAACATGTGTGTAAATTTGTGTTGTGCTTATATCCGAATGAC
>JAUVKG010000154.1 GCA_030596365.1 Chlamydiota bacterium
GCGGAAAAGATATTCACCAATCTCCAAACTTTTCAAAATGATCAAATAGCTCTTTTCTCATCACACACTTGGGAAAAAGATGATCTTCTTCCGAATCTGTCTGTTAATATTGAACGAATGGAAACGCTAACCGGTTTACAAACCGGCACGGCCAAAATTGTTGTCGCGCCATTTATGGCAGTGTTACAGGAAACACCTTCACCGGAATCATTTTCAGCACATACTTTTGAAATAAAGTTAGAAGAGGAATATGATTTAACAGATATTTTAAGGAAATTAGTTGAACTCGGTTATGAACGCGCGGACATGGTTGAATTCAGGGGAGAATTCAGTGGCCGTGGAGGAATAATAGATATTTTCCCCATAACGTCTGATAATCCTGTTCGAATAGAATTTTTTGGAGATGAAGTATGTTCAATCCGCACATTTGAAATACATTCACAATTATCTTCCGGCGGAAATGAAGTGGAGAAAATTCTTATTCCCGCCGCACGCGAATCTACGATAAAAAACACTTGTGGGAATATACTTGATTATTTTAATGAAGCGCCGTTAATTGTCTGGCATGAATTTTCTCACACAGTTAAAGAGCTTGCGCGATGGGAAAAGGAAACGATAATGCCGGGTGCCAAGACAGCAACGGGAGAATTATTCAATTTATTTCAGACCCGGAGTAAAATTTTACCCCGGCTTTTTGCTCAGGAAATTGAATTTGATATTCCTGAAATTATTGCTGAAAGCAACGTAAAAATTGAAACAAAGACTTTATCTTTAAAACCGGTTGAGCATAAATCCGGCGAATTCAAAGAGGAAAAAAGTTATCAATTTAGTTTAAGGGTTCTTGCAGCCCAAATTCAAGAATGGAATGAGAATGATTATAATGTAACTTTAGTTTGCGCATCCGAAGCGGAAAAATCCCGCCTTTCAGATTTGTTAAGAACCGAAACCGAGCTTGATGAAAAATTTTACAATATTAACGCGGCGGTTTTAACCGAAGGATGGATTCTTCCGGCGTGTAAACAAGCCGTCATAACCGATGATGAAATATTTAATCGTGTTTACGCGCAACGCCGCCGCGCGCGCAAAAAGCGTCATTTTAAAACCAAAGAAATAAAAAATGTCGCAAATATTAATGTCGGCGAATATGTTGTTCATATAAATCATGGTGTTGGCGTTTTTGACGGAATTAAACTCATTGAACTTGGGGACGATTATAAAGAAATGATTATCGTTCGTTATGCCGATGACGCTCTTTTATATGTCCCACTTGGTCAGGCGCATTTAATTGAATTATATGTTAGCGTTGGCGATGGAAAACCAACGCTTGATACACTTGGCAGCGGTAAATGGTCGGCAAAAAAAAGAAAAGCCGAACGCGCTGTTATCGATCTTGCGGCAAAACTACTTGAAAGTCAGGCGCAGCGGGAAACGTTGGAGGGATTTGCATTTTCACGTGATTCTGAATGGCAGCTTGCTTTTGAAAAAGCGTTTCCTTATCCGGAAACTCACGATCAAATGCAAGCTATAAACGAAATGAAAAAGGATATGGAAAATTCGCGACCTATGGATAGACTTATCTGTGGCGATGTAGGGTTCGGTAAAACTGAAGTGGCTATCCGTGCGGCATTCAAAGCAGTTCTTTCCGGAAAACAAGTTGCCGTTCTCGCTCCTACAACCATTCTTGCGCAGCAGCACTGGCACACATTTTCTGAAAGGATGGCTGATTATCCTGTTCGAGTGGAAGTACTATCTCGTTTTGTATCGGCAAAAAATCAAAAAATAATTGTTCAGGCAGTAATAGACGGGCAGGTTGATATTGTTATTGGCACACATCGTTTACTTTCAAAAGATGTAAAATTTAAAGATATTGGTCTTGTAATTGTTGATGAAGAACAACGGTTCGGCGTTCGCCATAAAGAAAAATTAAAAGAAATGCGATCGCTGATTGATGTTCTCACTTTGTCGGCAACCCCTGTCCCGCGAACACTTTATCAGGCATTAACCAGCGCACGCGATATGAGTACGATTCTCACTCCGCCGCAGGAAAGGATTCCTATAAAGACTATGCTCATTAAACGCGATAATAAGATTATTAAAGAAGCTATTTTGCGTGAACTTGCCCGTGACGGCCAGGTTTTTTATCTTCATAATCGTGTTCAAAGTATAAATGGTGTTGCCGAAAAATTGAGAAAATTAATTCCGACCGCAAAAATCGAAGTCGGACACGGACAGATGCACGAGGGTGAACTTTCGCAGGTAATGGAAGATTTTGGCGAAAGAAGATTTGATGTGATGGTTTGTACTATGATTATTGAGTCAGGACTTGATATGCCAAACGTTAATACTATTATAATTGATAATGCCGATATGTTTGGCTTGGCTGATTTATACCAACTCCGCGGCAGAGTGGGTCGATCGAATCGCCAGGCGTATGCTTATCTTGTAATTCCCGGTGATTTGTCAATTGACACTTCGGCGCGTCATCGTTTGAAAGCCATTTTAGAAAACACAGCTCTCGGTTCCGGATACGCGATAGCGATGAAAGACCTGGAAATCCGCGGTGCGGGAAATATTCTTGGGCCGCAGCAATCAGGACACATAGCTTCGGTAGGATTCACTTTATACTGTAAACTTTTGCAGCACGCTGTTCGTATTTTAAAGAAAGGCAATATTGTTGAACGGCTTGCAAAAGAGCGGGAACAGATGGAAATGGAAGATGTGCCAAAAGCAAAAATTGACTGGCGAAAAGAAATTCCTAAATTCAACCCGGCAACAAGTTCGGTAGTTTTACAATTACCGTTTGCCGGAAATATTTCTGAGGAATATATTGAAAGCCCCGCTTTGAGATTAGATCTGTTTCGCCGCACGGGCAATGTTAAGCGAGTAAAAGATATCCGCCGTCTTGAGGTAGAAATGCGAGACAGGTTTGGAAAGATTCCTGAAGAAACAATTCTTTTGTTAAGACTGGTTGAAATGAGACTTCACGCAAGAGTGAGAGGAATAGATTTGATAGAATATACAGATGGGAAAATAATTTTTCGCCGTGAGGGTAGAATTATTACTCCGACAAGTACATTTCCGAGAATTAATCCCAAAAAACCATTTGAATCACTGGATATAATTCTTGCATGTTTAAGTCACTTGAAACCTCTGCCGGAGTAGCCAGTCTCGGAGTAAGCCGCGCTTCCCAGCGCGGCATGGATTATTGGATTATTGGATTAATGGAATGATGGAAAACCACCCCGCCCTACGGGCACCCCCAGCATACGCGGGGTCAGAGACCCTCCTTGACAAGGAGGGGAGTTTGAATGGTAGAGAGCCGAGAACCGAGAGCCGAACATCGAACATTGAACACCGAATATCAAACATCGAACACCGAATATCAAACATCGAACACCGAATATCGAACATCGAACATCGAACATCGAACATTGAACATTGAACATCGAACATCGAACACCGAATATCGAACACCGAATATCGAACACCGAGGACGGAGGCTTGGAATTAGACGAGGTTAGGAAATTGAGAAGTTGGGAGGTTGAGATCCGAGGTCCGTGGACAAAATGGACACGATGGACAAAATCCTGATGGAGTAAGACTCCACAGGACGAAGTGGACAAAATGGACACCTGACATCTTAAATTTTACCCAGCATACGCCCCGAAACTCTCCGGGCACGCGGGTGCTTTGCGAACTTTAAACCTTAAACCTTAAACTTTTAAAACAGAGAACAAAAAATGGAAATAAAACCAAGTACAGGATTACCGGGATTAGATGAAATTCTCCATGGCATAAGGCTGGGAGATAATATCGTGTGGCAAGTAGATTCCATAAATGATTACCAAGATCTTGTGACACCATTTTACAAAAATGCTTTAGAAAACGGAATAAAGGTTGTTTATTTCCGTTTTGCTACTCATAAAGAATTGGTACCACGAAATTCAGGTGTAGAAATTCATCACCTTAAACCTGAAGCAGGTTTCGAGGCGTTTATTACTTATATTCATGATGTCATAGAAAAAACAGGCCCCGGCGGATATTATGTCTTCGATCTGTTCTCAGAACTCGTACGAGGTTGGTACAGCGAACGTATGATAGGAAATTTTTTCATGCTGACCTGTCCATACCTTTATAAGTTAGACACCGTTGCTTATTTTGCACTGTTCAGAAATTATCATTCTTATCATGCAGCCGAACCGATTAAGAATACAACACAGCTTTTGTTGGATGTTTGCCGATACAAAGACCATCTTTACATTCATCCTCTTAAAGTTGATCAGCGGCATTCACCAACAATGTACATGCAGCATCGATGGGAAAACGATAAATTTATCCCTGTTACAGAATCAGTAAGCATTTCAGAAATATCCACTTCGGCTAAGTGGCCGGGACTTCAATCGTCGGCGTATAGAATGGTTGGAATGTGGGAGCGCCAATTTATTGCGGCTGAAAAAACGCTTGATTTGTATACGCATGGTGAGTGTTCAGAAGAAACAGTTAACAAAGTTTTTGATCGGCTTGTGGTACAATTGATTTCACGGGATGAACGAGTGCTTGAGTTAGTGAAAAAGTATATGACGCTTTCGGATGTACTAGATACCTGGCGTCATACGATTGGTTCTGGAATGATCGGTGGTAAATCCATCGGTATGCTTCTCGCGCGTGCGATTATCAGGAAGGACAATCCACAATTGAATGACATGCTTGCCGCGCATGAATCATTTTATATTGGCTCTGATATTTTTTATATGTTTCTTGTCCAAAATGATTGTTGGTGGATACGCAAGAGGCAAAAAAGTCCGGAGAAATTATTTGAAGAAACAGAAAAAGCGCGTCAGCGCATCCTTCGCGGTAAATTTCCTGACAATATTCTAAGACGATTCTCAGATATGCTTTATTACTTTGGACAATCTCCTATTATTGTACGTTCAAGCAGTTTGCTCGAAGATAATTTTGGCAATACATTTTCCGGAAAGTATGAAAGCGTATTCCTCACTAATCAGGGTACCCATGAACAGCGTCTTGAGGAATTTATTAATGCTGTTCGCGTTGTATATGCAAGCGCGATGAGCGAAGACGCGTTAGCATACCGTGCGAAGCGTGGTGTTCTCGGTCATGATGAACAAATGGCTTTGCTTGTGCAGCGAGTTTCCGGAGGAATATACGGTGATCTTTTTTACCCTCAACTTGCCGGTGTTGCATATTCGTTTAATCCGTATGCCTGGCATCCCGATATTGAACCTGAAGCAGGAATGATGCGCCTTGTTTTCGGGCTGGGTACCCGTGCTGTTGACAGATCTGATGATGATTATACCCGCGTTGTTGCCCTTAACGCTCCTGACAAACGGCCTGAGGATAGTGTTGACAGCATTCGGCGTTACACACAACGTCGTGTTGATGTACTGAATTTAAAAGAGAATCATTTTGAGTCTGACTATTTTGTGGATGTTGTGAAACAAAGTCCGGGTTTGCCTGTAGAGCGTTTTGCACTTAGGGACAGAGAAATGGAAAGATATGCCCGAGAGAGAAATATAAAAAATATTCAATCGTGGATGATCAATTTTGACAGATTTCTTTCTGAATCCTCGTTCGTGAAAAATATGCGGGAAATGCTGAACACAGTTCATAATGCTTATAAATGTCATGTCGATATCGAATTTACAGCAAATCTATCAAAAAATGGTGGCTATAAAATAAATTTACTTCAGTGCCGGCCTTTTCTTATAAAACAGGTTGATACTGTTATTACTATTCCAAAATCTATCAAACCCGAAAACCTTATTCTTGAAGCTCATGGCTGTATCGTAGGACTTAGCAGAACACATAATATTGACAGACTCATATATGTTGTTCCGGAAGTTTATGGACATCTTCATCAACAAGACCGTTATGCTGTTGCAAGGCTGATCGGCCAACTAACTCATCTTGATGAAAATGATGACAAATCTATTATGCTGCTTGGCCCGGGGAGATGGGGAACCAGTACGCCATCTCTTGGAGTACCTGTTACTTTTACGGAGATCAATACTGTATCAATGCTTTGTGAAATAGATACTATGGCTGAAGGAATAATCCCCGATCTTTCTCTCGGCACACATTTCTTTAACGAGCTTGTAGAAATGGATATGTTGTATATCGGGTTTTCAAATGAAAAAAAAGAAAATATTTTAAATCAGGATTTTCTTGATACTACCGCAAATCAATTTCCTGATCTTCTGCCGGATGATGCTTCATGGGCAAAATCGATCCGTGTGTTTGAACCGCCGCAAGGGAAAAAAATAGTGTTGAGCGCTGACCACTTAAAACAACTTGCAGTTGTGTATCTTGAGGATGTGTAATTAATAGTTAAAGGTTAAAAGTTAAAAGTTAAAAGTTAAAAGCTTGCCACGCCGCTGGCGTGGGTGGGAAGGTGGGAAGATAAAGACCGTAATCCGTAACCTACTGTACACAAAATGCGAATTATTTTTTGTGCTGAAGGCACAGTTCATTATAGCCTGGGGCTCGTAGCCCCAGGAAAAGATAATAACACGAATTCGCTCTGAAGGAGCGACTCAATAAAACGAAAAAACAA
>JAUVKG010000196.1 GCA_030596365.1 Chlamydiota bacterium
AATGTTGTTTTTGAAAACTATAGGCCCGTCAACCAGATAATCGCCTTGCGGCACAATTATCTTCCCACCACCTTTTTGCACAAGCATATTGATTGCATCGTGAAACGCTTTCCGATTATCAGTGTGTTCATCACCCTTGCCACCAAAATCCGTAAGTAGAACAATATTGGTGGGAAAAGTTGGCGGCTTAATTTGATTGAGAATTTGCGGTACTTGCGACCAGCCTTTGGCTTCGTGTTCTTTTGCGTATTTTACAGTAAAGGAAGGAGGCTGTGCGAAAATCATATACGCACGACAAATTCCGATTAGTAATATGACACAAAAAAGATAATTTCTTTTGTTATTAGATTTCATTTTTTACCAAATATGAATTTAAATTACTTGTTTTCCAATATGTGAAAATGATGATGGCAATATTTTTGCCAACCATTAGCAATTCCCAAGAAATAAAATTATAACATAAAAACATCTAAAAAAATTAACGGTTTTGAAATGTTCGAATATTTTAGATGTCTATTCCCACTCGTCTGTTCTGAATGATGAAGCAGGTAACCCGACACCATTGCATAAATTAGGTTTAGCCGTGTTGCTAAAAGCAAATCTGACAGCAACGGGATTCTTTACTTTATCGCTTGAAACAACGATTTTATCATTTATGATTTTCGCTTTCGCGGGATAAAATTTCTTGTCATTTCCCGCGATTTCAAAGCACGATAGCGATTTCCTGTCTTTCGTTTTTAAACCTTTATCGTAATCAAAAGAAATAATTATTTTATCCCATTCAATTTTATAACTCTTATAAAGCGGACCGGAATAAACTAAATTAGTGTAACCATAATCTTTAGCGAGCGCCCACAAGGCGAGTCTGTGCCCGACTTCTTTTTTTCTAAGCGGATGAATATTATGATTTTCACCTATGTCCATTATAACAGCCATTCCTGTATTTGTTGTTAGCGCCAAAGTTTTGAATTGCGCTTCTCTCAAGAAAGCCGAATTTCTTTTTTTACCGTAATCGAACGGAGCAATCTGAACGAAGTAAAACGGAAACTTTCCTTCTCCCCATCTTTCCCGCCAACTTTTTATCATAGTAGAAAACAGTTCAGCATATTCTTCCGGGTTATGTTGGTTAGATTCTCCCTGATACCAAAGTACACCGCGAATCGCGTAAGGAATTATAGGATATATTCGAGAATTATAATGAATTGCTAAGATATTATTACCAAGCTTAAACGAATAAGGTCTTTCAGGATAATCGGTATTATCATAACCTTTTTTACATAACCAATCACTTGAATATTTTATCTCTTTGGAAGGATCGTCCTTTTGATAAATGCTTAAAGTAAGAAGCGGCTCTCCAGGCGTTCCACGGTCTTTATTGGCAAAATCGCAAATAACAATTGTATTGGTGCCAATTTTAAATTCCGTTGCGGGAATACCGTACCTGCGATGCCATCTTCCGGATGACATTTCATAAGTTTTATCAATCATTTTGCCGTTCAGCCAGGTTAATTCATAACCAACAATCCTCTCGAAGCTAATAACGATATTTTTACCTTTAAATTTCTTTGGGATAAATATTTTTTTACGGAACCAAACTATTCCATTATGCCCTTTCAGGCATTCAATTTTCTGCGCGCGTGGCGATTTTATTTTCATCCAGTCGGAAGCATTGATATTTGGATTCATCCAATTATTTTTGAAACCCGGGTCGATTTTTTTTAATTTATCGAACCATTTTTTTGTCTCTTTTTTCTTAAGAAAATCAAAACTTTTAGCGTTTTTATATTTAGCGAGTTTCGCTAAATCTTTTTTAAAATAATCCCATTTTTGTAAAACTGCCGCACTCATCCATGATTCGACAATCGAACCTCCGAAATCAACTTCAATCAGCCCTATCGGAACTCCGATTTTTTTATGAATTTCCATCCCGAAAAGATAGCCTACAGCCGTTAAATTCCGAACATTATTAGTCGTGCAGACTTTCCATTCTCCGGAACAATTGTCGCATTCATAAGGTTTGAAGTTATATCTGTCAGCCTGGTAAAATCTTATTCCGCTTTCTTTAGCTTCTGCAATAAATTTTTTGGCGCCTAAAGCGTGTTTTAATTCAAATTTCATATTTGACTGACCTGAACAAAGCCAAACTTCTCCAACAAGAACATTTGTAAAAATTATTTCACTCCCTTCGCTTTCAATCGTAAGTCCCCCTTCTTGTTCCCAAAATTCCCCTCTCGAGCAGAATGTCCCGGTCGAAGCATCGGGAAGGGGTGGCCGCAGGCCGGGGTGTGTTATAAAGGGGGATTCAGGGGGATTTAGTCCCCCTTTCTTAAAGGCGGCAGGGGGATTTTCCTGTGGATTACTATCAGTAGATACCGGCGACAGATACACCTTCCAGTTTCCTTCCTTATCTGATGTCGTTATTTTTTTTTGACCTCGAAACGAAACTGTAACTTTCGCCTCAGGCACAGCTTTTCCCCATACGGGAATCTTTGCGTCCCGCTGTAAAACCATATTATCAGCAAATATTGATGGCAAGGTTAATTGAGCAGAAATATTTATTGAAAAAAATAACGCAAAAAATATTGATAAAGTTTTCATTGAATAAAAAATATTTAATTTTCTTATTTAAATCTTTTGACAAATAAAAATACCATTGATAAAAATCCAAAGAACAGTGAGCATTCAGGCACCGCTTCGCCGATCAAAGTTACGTCTTGTACACCACCCACACCGGAAAAAGTGATAGTATTGGTGAAACTACCTTCTTCCGTTGGACTGAATGTAGCTGTCAGGTTGCAAGATGCATTAGAAGTTGCTGAATACCAATTTGTGCTAATTGAAAACGGAGCTGAAATGCCGCTAACAATACCGGAAACAGTACCACCGCCAATATTTCTCACTAATATTTCAGCATTTGTAGAATCATCTATAATAGCATTAAAATTAATAGTTGTTGGTGTTATTGATAATATCGGTTCGTCTCCGCCTACTGTAATTTCATTGCTGAAAGCATAGAGACGCCAATTTTCAGTAGCATCAGCGGAATCAACAGGGGAATTGTCAAATGTCATAGAAAATACACCGTTAGAAGGAGCTTTATATGTGTATCTGAAAATACTGCCTTGCAATCTGTTTTGGTCAAGCACTGACAGGGCAGCTTCACTGTCAGAAGGAACCAGGCGTGTATCAAGTACGTTTGCTGACAAATTATTGTATAATGTAAAAGTGTATTCTAAACCGGGAGTAAGGTTATAAAGCATTAACGTGGAGCTGATTCTTGAATAGAAAAAACTGGTGGCAAGATTTGCTCCCGAGCCGGTAATAGTTGTGCTGCCGTCAGTTCCGGTGCCCATTGCCCAATTATTATTATAATCCATTCCTACCCAATTAGTACCGGCATCGTAGGAATGGCCACCATCTGCAGCTGCTTCAAAAGTAACGCCGTTAATTACAACTTCACCGCCATAACAGTTAATGGCATGAGTGTATGTTTTTGAAGAACTTATCAACGAAGAAGCATCGTTTGTCCAATCATGTACAGTAATATTTGGCACTGTTTTTCTGATAGTATAGTTGTCAATTTGAAAGTTGCAATTAACGCTTGGGTCATTGTCAAAACCAATTATATTATAATTGTTTGTAATAGATTGATCTAACTCAAATACAGTTCCGTATCCAATTGTTCCATTCCTTTGTCGGGCAGTAATTGGTTCGCCGTTAACAAAAAGCGCTGTGGTCACCTTATTGGTTCCGCCATAACTTTTAGTTGATACAATACAATTAATATGAACCGGTTCTTCTTCTAATTTATAAAGCTCAGTATTTCTCCAACGACTTCTAATTCCAAGAGCAGCATCCTTACCGGCTGTAATGAGGCGCTGTCCTCCTTCCCCTCTTTGCAGCCACCAATAAAACCCGGATTTCATATTGTCCATAAAGTCATGTTGATCTTCTGCGCCCATTTTAAGTATGAAGCCTGCCCAACTGGTTCCTGATACTCTGTTAAGTTTGAGATCAAACTCAATATTAAAATTCGTTCCGGCGTCTGTGAAATTGTGATTCGGGGAAATGAAGGCTTCGTTCTCAAGTATTAACATATTCGGCTTTTCTTCATCTCCTATGATGGCATCTAATAATGAATCTCCATCTCCGGTGTAGTCTAATGGAGCGATTGTACCGGATTGTCTTCCTTCTGTGTATATTTCGTCATTTATATACATTCCATCAGTAGTAAAGAAAGTATCTCTAAACATAAGTTCAGAGGCGATACAGTATCCTGAGAAAAGGAATACCACTACAGCGCAAGCAAACAATTTATTTGAATTTAGAGCAAATGTTTTCATAATTCCTTCTTTTTTTGTGCGATTGGTTAAAATATGTTCTTTATTTAATTCTCTTTAATACTAATACCCAGTCATTGCGATCCAAATCCCATGGAATTTCCCAACATGTATCGCTTATGGGGAAAAATGGGGTTCCGCTTTCCGTCATTAAAAGCGGCGTAAGAAGGCTAATCCAAGCAGAATACCTGCAAATAATGTTGTAGGTTCAGGAATTATGCGACTCAAGGTTGTTCCGTCTCCCGAAACTTTGAATGTGGTGTCAAAACGGGCAGAATCGATTGCAGTACCATCAAGGGTAATATTTGCACCACTGGTCAATATGACTTTCCAATCGCCGGGACCAAAAGAACCCACTTCCCAAGAACCAGTCCAACCGGAAAGGAAATCTATATCGCCTGCATGATCAGAAAAAGTGGTAGTCGAACTTGCACTTGCAAGTACTGCTCCACCGCCGATACTACTTTCCGAATTTGCTTGGAATCTAAAGTTACCGGCGGTAACGATTCCACTGCGGAAGTCAATTCCAGTACCAGGTCTTTGGGCACCCACATTGTGGTCGGGGTTGGGTCCCGAAGAATGCGTACCGCCATTGACAGTAATTCTTCCGGCATGATCATTGGCTTCCCAGTCATCGTTTGCGGTGGTTACCGAACCTGCGTTGAGAATTATATTGCCATTATCGCAAAAGATGTCATCTTGGCAGTTGATGGTTGCATTGTTAACGGTAAATGATACTGTGCCAAAAACTGAAAGGTCTTCGCCAAAAGTCAATATAGCATCGCCGCCGACTGTAACCGTTGAGCCATCAAGCCACGTGTTGATTTGATTCATAGTGGCGGAACCATTGGTATTAATGACGGCCTCCTGATGATTCGGAAGTCCACGCGTCCAGTTGCCGGCAGTAAGCAGGTCTCCTCCTAAAAAGTAGGTAGCGGATGTAGGTTCACTGCCCAAATCCAATACCAGAACATAATCGTTGCCGTTTGCTGCAGCACCCGGCGGATCAAACTCTATAATAGGCGCTCCAGAGCCGCTGGTTACATTAGTGCTGATTAAAGTGTATGAGCCATCGCGCGGACTAAACCATTGCGCTCTCATAGGGAAATTGGTAAGTTGGCTCATTTTTATGCGAACGTTGCGGCCGTTTGCAGAATAAATCATAGCGTTATCACCATTGGCGGTGCGTGTAGCCACAATACAGGTTGAAAACATATCTCCACTTCCTGTTATTGAACCCGTATCACCATCAAGCAAAGACTGGTCAGGAATCCTGCTTAAAAATTGAGAATCTGTTACTGAAGTCATTAAAGTAAAAATATGCTGCATATCATTACCTCCGGCAGAGCCTAAAGCGGTTAACCAATCACTTTTAAATTCCCAGATACTCATGTTGCCGTATAGAGAACCGAACCCGCCTGCAAAGACAGTTTGATAAGCCTGAAAACGACATTGCCAATCTCCAAAAGTTCCATCTGCTGCCACGTATCCTTCATATCTGCCTTCAAAAAGCCATGTACCTTTTACAGGAATTAAA
>JAUVKG010000345.1 GCA_030596365.1 Chlamydiota bacterium
AGTTATTGCTGACAAAAAATGTGTATGACCACGTTGCACCAACCGTTCCGGTCATTGCAAAATCACCAAGTGATCCACCATCCCAATTGTTATAACCAAGGTGAATATAAACAGGATTTGCACCCGATAGATTGCGACCGGAAGAATTATATGTTATTGTACAGGTGCCCCCGCGAACAGGAGTTTCAGGATTGTATGAAACAACATCGTCACCTCCACTGCCGCTTGACGTACTGCCTACAAAAACATGTTGAATATCTGAAGTAGTAGAATGCCCGGCAGCGTCAATTGCAACAATCGCATAATCATAAAGTGTGTTTGTTGCAGTCATCAGTTTTGCCCAGTAATGATGCGCAATAATTTCCGGTAATTCATATTCAATGTTTTCAAGTCCGCCAAACCCGTCCATCGTTTTTGGAAATTCTCCACGGTCGGTCATTGCTTGATCCTGCCAGGCGTTTACATCGCTTCCGCCTGCAAAAATTTCGTTATGATTATTTGCAATGCTGTTCACACCGTCTTTGTCTGTCCGGTAAATTACTTTTATAGAAGAAATTCCGCTTCTGTCATACGCGAAAGTCCAAACATAAAAATCTTTTCCCATATCTACAGGCCCCCATGTTCCGTGCTCCCCCCAGTTATAAGGTCCGAACCCCTGCCCTCCCGGATTCCATGGGAATCGCTGTGGTACCCAGACTGACGGACCAACACTATCTGAATTTGAACCTACCGCTGTTTGTGCGTTGTGATACGCCTCGTTGCACGCAATAGAAACGCGGATTTCGTTGTCACCGGGATTGCCATAATATTGAAAACCACTGTCAAGTGATCCGAGATAAAAATGCCAGGCTTTTTCCGCCGAGCTTGCTCCGCTATAAGGTTCAGCTACTTTTGCGACATTAATATTTCCTTTGCCAACAACTTTTTCAGCTTCCAGAACCCAGTTCAGCGCTGCCATACGAATAGCGTAATCTCTTAATTTATAATGCCAACCGTCTTCGATATCCACTTTATCATTTTTCCATAAAAACCATGTCCAGTTAAGCATAAATGGCGAACCGAAATCGCCGTCGGCGTTTACCCACCCTCCATCTTCTACATGAATAATATCATCCGGCGCGACAGGAAAATCATTTAAATATTGTTCGACTGTAGTTGGATGATATCCCTTACTTACCGCTGCACTTGTAAATCCGGGAACGGCTTCCTGATAATATGAAGCTCCTCCGCCCCAGGCGTTATCGCCGTCGTGACAAAGCATTACGAGTGAAGGTTTTGATGAATTATTATAAGGTGCGATATTCGCGTCTATTTGATCCGTTCCCATAGCGCTGTAACCGTCGTCCCACGATAATGCCATCTCCGCCGGTACTACTATTATTTTATATTCTTCTCCGGTGTGTGGATCATACTGCCGCGCGTAATGAGGTTGGACAGCAAACGGAATCGCGTTGCACGGTGAACAACCTCTGTCTATTTGTTTCCTGAACCAGTTGGCGCCGTCAGGATTTATCTGATCGGCTTTGTTAGGCGGATCACAAAGTTCACCGCCGCTGCCGGTGACATAAGGGAAATTCGGACACGCGCGTGAAATATGATTATCTGCTACTGCAACCCAGTTAAATCCTCCTTTGACAAGCGTCGGAATTATTCTTTCTGAAAAACACATCTCAGGCGGGAAAAATCCCTTGGTATAAGGTTCGCCCGAACCATAATGCAACTGCGTCAAATATTCATGAATCTGAATTTCAATTTCAAGTGTGCGTGGATGTGCAAATGGCGCGATCGGATGGTGAGAAGGAATACAAATTAAATCTAATCGAGGCTTGTTATCAGATGTTTTCCAGGTCCTTCCCTGGCCGTTAGCTGTCCAACTTGGAGAATATCCATAAGCATAATTATCGCCAAGTTGATCAATATTCTGCATAAGTGAACCTGACATTGTCACCTGTGATCCTGCATCAGGCTGTCCGCTCATTGAAGCTACGGACTCCTTCAGCCGATATTGATAAGAGGCTTTTCTATCATCTTTTCCAAAAATATCTCCGAGATTTTCTGTTGGATGTCCCCCTCGCCCTCCTGAATTATTTATTGTATCCAACGCTTTTTCATATCCGTTACCCGAACCGGTTGTGCTTTTCGGCCAGTAAATAGGCTGGTGCATATGCCAGAGATAAGTGGTATTAACGCTTGTTTTATCGGCAATAACAATTAAGCAAAAGATAAATAAAAAAGAAATAGTTAGTTTGAATATCATATTTTTTTCTCTGTTAGTCCCCCTTTCTTAAAGGGGGGTTAGGGGGATTTAAACGCTCTGTGCGATGATTTGTTTACTTTGGAGTGCAATAATGTTGATTTTTTCAAAAACTTATCGAAATCAAAAAATCATTTATTGCGGATGATTATTTTTGCTCGATGCAAAAATAATTATAATAGTTAATTCATTGTCGCATCGAACGACAATGAATTATCGCAGAAAATGAAATTTAGCTGTCGCAAAATTCCAGCATTTCTGCACTCCATACGCTTAACTTTTGCGCGCGGCAACATTAATGCACTCCAAAACAACTCGCACGATTAATAAGTTTTGTTTCAATCAACGCCTCTTTACACCGGCTGTTCGGCTTTTTAATCCTGGCCAGCAAAAGTGAAATAGCTTTTCGACCCATTTCTTCTCTGTCCTGCGCAACTGTTGTCAGTGGGGTATCCAGACATCTGCCTTCATGTAAATCTCCAAATCCTATTATAGAAACATCTTTAGGAATTTGGTATCCCGCCGCTCTTAATTGTGTGTACGCCCAGACAGCAAGAAGATCGCTCATCGCGAAAATAGCTGTTGGCGGTTTTTTCTTTTTAAATAAAGAAATCAAAAAATCTGCTGGAGCATCGGCTTCCCAAGGTCCGGGCAAAACAAGATTTTTGTCAAATTTTAATTTCTTTTTTTTCAAAGCATCAGTGTAACCTCTAAGTCTTTCAGAACGAATTTCCGATTCATCTCCGAAACTCAGGCATAAGATTTTTTTATGTTTAAGTTCTACAAGTCGCGAAACGGCAAGTTTTGCTCCTTTATAATCTTCCGTTCCTACAAAATCAAATTTAATATGATCAATTTTGGAATCAACGCACACAACAGGAATTTTACCCTTCTTAAGTTTTTCAAAAATCTTGTTATTACGGTGACTGAAAGGAATGGGGAAAAGTATAAACCCGTCAACACGGTGCTGTCTCAACAAAGAAATTTTTCGGGCTTCATCACTTTCATTATAATATGTTTGACA
This sequence comes from Chlamydiota bacterium, assembly GCA_030596365.1. GTDB lineage: Bacteria > Auribacterota > UBA3054 > UBA3054 > B51-G9 > B51-G9. The sequence goes on from JAUVKG010000345.1 coordinate 3,279, forward strand.
TAGCAAAACCTGATATCCTTCTTTATCTGCCTCGTGCTCTATCCCGTGGATAATATCCGGAAAGTATGAGTTGGCAAGGTCGGGTACAAGAACCCCGATAACTTTTGTGCGAAGGCCCTGCATTGATCTTGCAGCTTTGTTAGGATGATAATCCAACTCTTCTGCAGCTTGAAGAACCCGTTTTTGTGTTGCTTTATTATATCGTGAATCTGATGACGATAAAATATTTGAAACTGTGCTTACCGACAGTTTTACATGTTTAGCAATATCTTTTAAAGTGCTTGGCATTGTATTTTTTTTTGTTTTTTGTTATTATATTCGTAACGTTACGAATTGTAACATATTTATTTAATCTTGTCAAGTGAATTAAA
>JAUVKG010000171.1 GCA_030596365.1 Chlamydiota bacterium
ATTGATGAAATTCTCAAAAAAGCGGTTAAGGGGAAAAGTTAATAGTTAATAGTTAATAGTTAATAGTTAATAGTTAATAGTTAATAGTTAATGGAATAACTGATTACCGAATACTGAATACTGAATACCGAATCTGAATACCGAATACTGAATACCGAATACCATTCCGGCTTTGCCGGAATCCGACCTCAGCGAGGTTGGTTACACCTGATTACCGATTACCGACTTATGAGCAGTTATCCTTATTTTATTTCAACACTTCCCTCGCTTGCTTTTGGCGATCAACCGCCGATGACAAGTGCGGATTTCCTTAAAAATTCCCGGGAATGGATTTCTGATGCCGATTGGCAGGCGTTGAAATCTGCCGCCGAAGGTTACAAAAATCCGAAAAAAAACGCTGTAGAAAAACAATGGGGGAATTGGGAAGAAACTTTGCGGAATTCTTTGGCTGCCGCTCGTGCGGCAAAGCTTGGCAAAGACCAGGCGCCGTATTTAAACAAATCCGGAAGCGCGAATTCGCAAATGCGTTCTGCTGTTCAGGAAGCTGTTAAAGCAGAGAACCAGCAAAAAGCTGAAGAGACGATTGACAAGTTGAAATGGTCATTTCTTGATGAGATTTCCGCAACACATTCTTTCGATTTTAATGTCGCGTTAAGTTATTTATTAAAATTGAAAATTTTAGAACGATGGGCTGCTCTTGACGAAGAAACAGGAAAAGACAAACTTAATAAAAGTCTTATAACAAACCAATAATATTCGCTATCATTAATCACACTAAAACTACACAAAAATATGAAATTTATTATTGTTATATTTCTTTTGGTTGTTACAACTTTGTGTGTTGCCGCGCCAATTGAAAACGCGGCCTTTAATGATAAATCTGTTCGCGCGGCAAAAGTAAAAGAATTGCGCGAAAAAGCCGAACGCGAAAAAGCCGAAGTGGTTGAATGGGCTGAAAAACATGACTTCAATATTCATACGGTTGTCGATGGACGAGTTATTGAATTGATGAGAATTGACAGCGAAGGGCGACCGGTTTTTTATACTACATTCAATAGAGAAGCGGCAATTTCCACAGGCGCAAATCTTGTTCGTGAAATTACTCCTTATAATGTTGACGGCAGTTCTTTGACTGTAGGAGTTTGGGATGAAGGCGTTGCTTATGTAAATCATCCTGAATTCGGTTCTCCGTCAAGAATTCATGTTAAAGACAACGGGAAAACAGTTGATCACTCCACACATGTTGCTGGAACAATCGGCGCTGCAGGCGCCAGCTCAAACGCGAAAGGCATGGCGCCAAAAATAAATATTGACGCGTATAATTGGAGTTCCGACATTTCCGAAATGGCTTCCCGGGGAGCAAGTTCTCCAAATTCGCCTTCAGAAATACATTTGTCAAATCATTCTTACGGATTGGGGCTTGGCTGGGTAGATTTGGGTGTATGGGTTTGGTGGGATGACGTGTCTGTTAAAGAAGAAGCAAGGTTCGGACAATACGGATATTTGTCTGCCGAAATAGATTCTCTTGCTTGTGACGCTCCTTATTATTTAATCTTTTATTCGGCAGGAAATGACAGAACCGATGGCCCTCAAAATGGAGAGGGAATGTATTGGTTTGACAGTAACAGCGGCAATTTAATCCCGGTATATTATAACAGCAATATTCATCCTAAAGGTGATGGAATTTATAAAAGCGGATATGATAATCTCGGCCCTTACGCTTGCGCAAAAAATGCGCTTACAGTCGGTGCTGTTAATGAAGCAGTTTCAGGCAGTAGTAGAAAAGCGGCAAATGGTACTATGTCAACTTTTAGCTGTTGGGGACCTGCTGATGATGGAAGAATTAAACCGGATGTAGTTGGAAACGGAGTTAATGTTTATTCTCCATTATCAAATTCTTATGCGGCATGGAATGGAACAAGCATGGCTTGTCCTAATGTTTGCGGCTCGGCGGCCTTGCTTGTTGAACTTTACAAAAATCTTCATTCCGAAAACGCTATGCGGGCAAGTTCGCTTAAGGGTTTGCTGATTCATACCGCCGACGATTTGGGACGTCCGGGTCCGGATTATACATTTGGTTGGGGATTGATTAACACAAAGGCCGCTGCTGATTTAATTATGTCTGAAGTCAGACCTGAAACCATGGCTAAAATTATTGAGAACCAAATCAGCGTTGGCGCGGAAAATGAAATACAATTACTTTTAAAACACTCGCAAACTTTTAAATTTACTTTGTGCTGGACAGATCCCGCGGGCTCTTCTACAAGTTCGCATGACGATAGAACGGCAACACTTGTAAATGATTTGAACTTGAGAATTGTTAATCCTGATGGTATCACTAATCTTCCGTTTGTTCTTGATGTAAATAATCCAAGCGCTAACGCAACTACAGGTGATAACTCTATTGATAATGTTGAACAAATTATAATCGAAAACGCGCAGACAGGAACATACAAAATTATCATCAGCTATAAAAACGGGTCAGAAAATCAATTTTACTCACTAATAGCTTATTCTCTTGCACCTCCAAGCACTCCGATTAATATTTCTCCTGCGAATAATGAGGAAAATTTATCTACTATTCCACAACTTAATTCTTCAACTTTTTCAGATCCTGACATCTATGATTATCACTTAGATAGTGAATGGGAGGTAAGCTTTGACAACAGCTTCACGAATATTGTCTGGCAAGTTGATTCGGACACCACAAATATTTACGTCGATTTTGGATATTTAAATTATTCAACTCAATATTTCTGGAGAGTCAGATACAGTGATAATTCTAACTTTTGGAGCGAATGGTCTGCTCCTACATCCTTTAAAACCGTGTTTATTATGCCGCCAAACCAACCTTTTAATGTATTACCGACAAACAATGAGGAAAATCTTTCGGTTACTCCAACATTGCAGTCTTCGGATTTTTCTGATCCAAATGTTTCTGATAGTCTTTCTGCAAGTAAATGGCAGGTAAGTTTTGATAATAACTTTTCAAATATCGTTTGGGAAGGCAATTCAGCGGCAACGAGTGTGTCTGTAGCTTCCGGTCAATTGATTTATTCAACTCAATATTTTTGGCGCGTAAAACACGCGGATAAATATAACGCCTGGAGCGATTGGTCAGTTGCCACATGTTTTAATACTGCGAATATATCGTACTTTGACTCGGCCAGGATAACTACAGCAATAATCAAGAGTAAAAAAGTTTTGCTTAAAGGTGTTGGATTGATCTTTGCTGAAGAACTTAAAGGCGAACCTGTTTTGGTAGATTTTGACGGAGTAAATCTGTTTGACTTTACTGACGACTGGAAAAACAAAAAAAAATCCGCGAAATTAAAAGCATTAGATGCTAACTATAAAGGAAGCGCAAAAATCAGCACTGCAGGGAAAAAAACCGGCAATTTCCTCATTAAAGCAAAAGCTGTTCAGAAAGCAGAACCCGTTACCGGTGAACATACAATTACTGTAACAGTGGGAAATAAATTTTTTACAAATACTTTGAATTTTATTAATGGAAAATATAAGGAATAATAATGAGTCAGAAAAAAGGAAGAATCGTTGCCGTTAACGGTAATATGATTACAGTTGAGTTCGACACCAGCGTTATACAAAATGAAGTGGCTTACGCGGTGCTCGGGGATGATAAACTTAAAGCAGAGGTCATTCGCATCCGCGGTAATCGTGCCGATTTACAAGTCTTTGAAGATACTCGGGGACTGACTATTGGCGATATTACGGAATTCTCAGGTGAATTGCTTTCAATCGAGCTCGCACCTGGATTGCTTACAAAAGTTTTTGATGGTCTGCAAAACCCATTGCCGGAGCTTGCCGAAGAATGTGGTTTCTTTCTTCAGCGTGGTAAGTATCTTCCTGCCCTTGACGTTGAAAAGAAATGGGATTTTACTCCTGTCGTGAAACCGGGGGATGATGTGTTGGCAGGTTCAGTTCTCGGTTCAGTACCCGAAGGGATTTTTGAACATAAAATTATGACGCCTTTTGATATTTCAGGGCATTGGAAAGTTAAATCCATTGCTGAAAAAGGCGCTTACACAATTGAAGAAATTATCGCTGTTATTATTTCACAAAAAGGTGAAGAACAAGAAGTGAAAATGCTTAGAAAATGGCCGGTTAAAATCGCGCTTAACGCTTATGAAGAAAGATTGCGACCTCTCGAACCTATGGCAACGCAATGCAGAATTATCGACTCTTTCTTCCCGGTCTCAAGAGGAGGAACTTATTGTATTCCCGGACCGTTCGGCGCAGGAAAAACTGTCCTTCAACAGGTTACAAGCAGATTCGCCGACGTTGATATTGTTATTATCGCGGCTTGTGGTGAACGTGCGGGAGAAGTTGTGGAAACTTTACGTGAATTTCCTGAACTTGACGATCCGAGAACGGGAAAATCGCTTATGGACAGAACTATTATTATTTGTAACACAAGCTCAATGCCGGTTGCCGCACGCGAGGCTTCTGTATATACCGCTGTAACCATTGCTGAATATTATCGTTTGATGGGACTGAATGTTTTAATGCTGCCGGATTCAACTTCCCGTTGGGCTCAGGCACTGCGTGAAATGTCAGGCCGTCTTGAAGAAATTCCGGGTGAAGAAGCTTTTCCGGCTTATCTTGAATCTATTATCGCCGCGTTTTATGAACGCGCAGGAGTTGTAAAACTTCACGATGGCTCTACAGGTGCTGTAACTATCGGCGGAACGGTTAGTCCGGCCGGCGGTAATTTTGAAGAACCTGTTACTCAGGCAACGTTGAAAGTTGTTGGCGCGTTCCTCGGACTTTCGCGTGAACGTTCTGATGCAAGACGTTATCCGGCGATTGATCCGTCGGAAAGTTGGAGTAAATATCCTAATGCAGTAAATGAAGAACAGGTTACCTTTGCTAAAAGTCTTTTGAAGAAAGGTAATGAAGTTGATCAGATGATGAAAGTGGTTGGTGAAGAAGGAACTGCCCTCGAAGATTTTATTATTTATCTAAAAACTGAATTCCTTGATGCTGCGTATTTGCAGCAGGATGCTTTTGATGTTGTTGATTCATCATGTTCGCTTGAACGTCAGAAATACGTGCTTAATAAAATTTATAACATTTTAAAGAAAGAATTTGATTTTCAGGACAAAAATATTGCCAGAAGTTATTTCCTTGAATTAACTCAGCTCTTTAAAAACTGGAATCCATGTGAATGGCAGTCAGAAGAATTCAAAACCGCTGAACAGAAAGTTGACGAAAAACTAAAATCTTAGACACGGATTTCACAGATTTTCACAAATTGAAATATGATTTAAATAAAAGATTTAAAATAAAATTAGTGTAATAAAAATTGAAATAAAGATTACAGTATGGAACTATTGTACGAAAAAGAGACTTATGAGATTATTGGTGCTTGTATGGAAGTTCACAATGAATTAGGAAAAGGATTTAGTGAAATCGTATATAAAGATGCTCTTGAATATGAATTTCAGCTAAGGAATATACCATACGAACGTGAAAAAACATTTATAATTAAATACAAAGATAAAAAACTACCACATTCTTATGATGCAGATTTTGTGGTCTTTAATAAAATAGCTCTTGAAGTAAAAGCGATAGAACAACTTATTCCTGGAAATGTCAGACAAACTTTAAACTATCTTGCAGCTTCAAAACTGAAATTAGGGCTTTTAGTAAATTTTGGAGAAGACTCATTGAAACACAAAAGAATAATTTTATAATTTTTGTGACACATATTAAAATATTATTTATAAATATACTATTAAATTAAAAAATATTAAATAAAAGATTTAAAATAAAATTAGTGTAAATCAGTGAAATCAGTGTCAAAAGATTTATTGAATATTGAAATAATTAAAGCCGATATTACTAAACTCAACGTTGACGCAATCGTTAACGCGGCAAATGAAACTTTACTAGGCGGTGGCGGAGTCGATGGAGCAATTCATCGTGCCGCGGGGCCGAAATTGCTCGAAGAATGTAAAAAAATAGGCGGATGTGAAACCGGGCAGGCTGAAATTACGAAAGGATACAATCTGCCTGCAAAATTTGTTGTTCATACCGTTGGCCCGGTATGGAACGATGGGAAAAGAAGCGAACCGGAATTATTGGCTTCGTGTTACAGAACAAGTTTACAACTTGCAAAAGAGCATGGGATAAAGACGATAGCTTTTCCGGCAATAAGTTGTGGAGTGTATCATTTTCCGAAAGAAGAAGCGGCGAAAATCGCCTTGCGGGAAATAAAAAACTCCCTAAATTCCCCTCCTGTTTTAGGAGGGGTG
>JAUVKG010000036.1 GCA_030596365.1 Chlamydiota bacterium
TAAAATCTTCTCTGTATTAAAAAATGATTATGCCGACCATGATTTTGTCAATATAAAAGATTTGAAATTGTTTTATATTAATGGGGGGATAAAAAGAATTTCTATAAAATTCCTTTGCGCCGTGCCCCGCGAATGCTGGGGTGAGAAAATCTTTCTTTTCCAGCATGACCACGTTTCGCGTGTTATTTCATCGCACCGGTCAAAAAACCACTCCACCCTGCGTGCACCTCTATAACACACCCCGACGTTTTGCGCCACTTTATCACGCGGTATCGCGTGGCCTTCTTCCCGATGAACCGGGATCTTCGACAAGAGGGGATTAGGAGGGGAGTTTACAGCACAAAAAACAAAGAACAAAGCACAAACAGTGCGTTCATCCATCTCTCCACCACTCCATTACTCCATTACTCCATTTAGGACGCTGGGGACAGCGTCCCTCCAACTCCATCAATCCATCAATCCACTATTCCATTGCTCCAATGCTCGCACTAGGAAGTGCGGCTTACTACCGGTGATGCTAATAATCCAGCCGGATAGAGCATATAATTTTCTGAAAAACTTTCTCCCCCGGTTATGAAATGACCCGGTCCGTATGCAGAACTTCTTAATGGAATTAGATGAAGCGGTCCAAAAGTGTTTCTTCTTGTTAAAACGATTTCCAATTCTATTGTTTTGACTCCGGAATTTACCGCATCAGTAATGTCAATTTCATAAGGTGACCATGGAGCGCATCCGATGTATTTGTCATCGGCAAAAACTTTTATCAAAGCGCCCTCGTTATCCGGTGCTGAAATAATTATCTTTTCATCTGAATTAGGACGCTGGGGACAGCGTCCCTCCATTTTAAGTCCCTCCAGTGGCAAATTATAGCGAACCGCTCCGGAATAAAAGGGGAGTCCCTGAGTGGTTATGCAGCCAATATTAAGTTTCGCAGGCAATGTTGTCAGGGATGTATTTTTCCCTTCAATCTTTACACCGAAATTTCCAAAAAGATAAATCGCTTCCAAATCAATTTCTTCGTTGAAATCAGTTTCGATCTCTATACGGTTTTTGCCGGTTTTAAGCATTGAAACCGGTAGTGCAGTTTTCTTAAAACAGATGTCAATCCATGTGTCAGGATTTGGTTTGAAATTAATTTCGTTTCCGTTGATTTTCACAGAAAAATTTTGTGGTTCTTCCATACAAAATTCTAAATCCTCATTCGGCATTTCTTCAACATTAAACGAAAAAGCAAGAGAGACTTTACCTTTAGCAACCGGTTTGGCATGACCACGCATATTATCTCTGTACCAAGGTTGAATCATATCGCCGCCACGATGGTCGATATCGAAATGCTTTCTGATTACCTGATCGACTTTAAGAATTTCGAGTTCCGGCTGCCAATTGGTATCATCAATTTTATATTCAGCAAAGTCGAGAACGCAAATGTTCGGCTCATTCAATGAATAATCATACGGTCCGGATATTTTGTCAGAAGATATAATTTCAAAACTTTTCTTTTCAGGAATTGATTGTTCGGTAGAATTGCTAAATACGAAAACTTTTGAACCCGATATGTCGAGATTGGTTATAAACTCAACATTTTCACCGGATTTATTTGACTTTATTTTGAATTTATCACCTGACAAACAGTCCCATTCAACAATTTCTGCTTGCCCTGCAATTGCAGTGGCCGGATTAATTTTCACGGATACTTTTATTTCTCCTGTCTGATTTTCCAGGTCCGTGTTTAGTAATGTCAAAATATATTCATCATTGTTTTTTCTTAGTTGACAAAAAACCTTCTCATTCATCTTGCCGGTTTGTGCAGCATAAATTTCTACCGGATGAACAATACATTTCGAGCACTCGGCTGTCATAGCATCTTTGTCAAAAGGTGTTGTAGAAACAGTTTCGGCGAAAAGTTTTGCCTCGTTGGATTTTTCGGCATTCACATATTCAGGGGGCTCACCGGCAAAAACAACTTTTCCGCCTGCTTCAGAGAATTTCTTTAGAATGTCTAAAACACTTTTGCGAATTGTTGTCAGACCGGCAACGAGAACTCCTCTGTATGAAGCTTCACCGATATCAAGTATAGGATTGTTGTTTTCATCTTTTCTGATTTTGTAAAGACGCGATACCATTTCCTCATCGCCATAATCAAAATCTATTTTTTGGCTTGCAAGCCAATCGAAAACTTCACGGAATTTAATTTCTAAATCCTGAACAACAGGATCGGTTGTAAATGTGTATGCACCAACACGACTCCACGCGCTTTCAATAGGATGAATTACAAGAAGATCGCGGCATGGGTCACCTGTATTCAGCATAACACCTAATCTCGCGAAATAAGTTTCAACGACATCATAATCTTTCCACCAACCGGATTGGTGGAGAATACTTGCCGGATAATCACGTTTAGCTTCACCTTTCATAGTGTACCAGGAGAGGTGGTGGCATCTTACATTAACACCGAAAAGAGTTTGCCAGTCACCGATTTCTTTATGTGATTGAAAATTAACCTGCCATCCTGTACAACCGTACAATTCAGATAGCATCCATTTTTTGCCTGTTTGTCTTCCTACCGAGGAAAGTTGTTTTGCGACCCAGTATTTTCTGCTGCCTTCGCTTAGCTCATCCATTCCCGGATAATCCATAAACTCGTAATATCTCATTGCTGAGCTGCAGAAAGCGGTTTGCATAACGAGATTCCCTTCTTCGAGAATATGACCTGTAATGATGAGATTGTTATCAGTGCACCATTTTTGGCATATTTTAGCGTAGTTATCAAGGAATAATTGTTGAGTAACTTCTACAAAATCCCATTTTATTTTTGCCACTTCATTACCGTCAACACGTAGGAAAAGTTCAGGTAAATGAGGAATTAAATCATAACCCATTCTTTTCTTGAACTCCTCAGGCATTTTATCTGTCCAAGAGGTGGAAGTGTTAGTTCCGGAAGCCTGACCCTTAAACGCGTAAAACATATTTGCGCGTCTGGGTTCATCAGTAAAAATTCCTTTTATCGATTTCCCGAATTTTTCACCGCAATGTTCTTTATACTTTTCGTGAGTAACGCGAATGAATTCCTCTGTTGCTTCGGGATTCATTGTATCAATATAAGTCGTACCGTTATAGAAACTGTCTTCAGTGGAAAGTTCTACTTTAAAGATAAGATATGATTCTCCTGTGCTCGCGTTTGCTTCATCAGGAGAAAAAATTTGTCGGGGATTTGTGCAGATTACTTTTTCTTTAAGTTCACAAATGAAAATAGCTACAGCATCATTATCCCATTTGAAATCTTCCGGATTAACAACTGTCATGTGTATAAATCGTTCTCTGTACTTTTTATCTTTAGTAACAAGTCCACCAGCTAATCCGCTTGGCCATCTGTCTTCATCATAGAGCCAAACTTCGAGATCGAGTTTTTCGCCTTCATCCGTGCAGGCATTAATGAGATCGAACCATTCATCGCCGAGATATTCTGTAGCGAGTCCTGTTCTTGAGTGCATAAAATATCCACCCATCCCCATTTCTTTCATAACATGGATTTGGCGAATGAGTTCATTTTTATCGAGTTTTCCGTTCCATGACCAGAAAGGTTTACCTCTCCATTCATTTCCCGGTGAATTAAAAGTATCAGCGAGTTGTTTAGAGTTCATAAAGTGTTTTTCGTTTATAGTAGTAAGTTAGTTATAGTAACCAAAGCATCTTGCTTTGGGTTGGTAGTAAAAAGCTATTTCCAAAATGGTGTTAGTTTAACATAGTAAAAGTTATTATTTATAACACATTTCCGGCGTATTATACCATTTTTGTTTTATATAATCAATCTGTTGTAAATCATGAGCGTTACTCCGTTGTTGATGATCTGATTTTGGCAGGTTTCTGTTTCAGAATTTTTGCCGCTGCAGCTGCACCAACGGTTTTTTCCAAATCGGTCCACAAAGTTCCATCACCCGTATGAACAATACTTATTTTCATATTTTTTGGTAATTGTTTTGCCAAACGGTATTGAGTATAAGATTCAGGATTTCCTAAAGCGTCTACTTCAAGTTTCATACCGTTTCCTTCAGCTTCGCCGTTCCAGCGCAGAACATCGGCATCAGCTTCACCGAGAGTAACAGTGCTTTTGGCATCAATTCCGGCGATTTCCGCTTGCTTTTCAGCGACTTTTCTTCTTGTTTCCGCGGCGATTTTTTCTTGATCGCGTGTTTTTTCCGCACCAATAACTTTAACAAGCGCTTTAGCTTCAGCCTGAACTTCTTTAGTTCTTTGTTCAATAAGCGAAGTTTCGCGCTGCAATTCACCAGCCGACTCTTTAGTTTTACCCCAGGCATTTGCCGTCATTTCTTTTTCTACTGCTACATAGCGTTCGCGAATAGGTTCTAAAAGCGTTTCCGGTAAAATGATATTACGAATGAAAGCCGAATGCACGACGATATTTTTTTCTTTACCTATTTCAGAAAGGAAATTTCTAAAAACCTGCTGGAATTTTTCGCGGCTTTCCCCAAGCAGAAAATCTTTCGCTTTGAAAGTGGAGCCCTGCAATCTGCCTATTGATTGACTTTGAGGAATAATAATTTTGTCTTCCACGGCTTTAACATTTCCAAATTCCGCCATGACCTGTGCAACATTTTTAGGCATTAACTCCCACTCTATAGTCGCGTCAAGTGAAATTGGAAATGCGTCACTTGATGGGAAAGTAATTGCCGAAGGCATTTTTTTCTGTTCATCATTGTCTGATATCATACCTTTTTGAACTACAACTCCCTGCTGTGAAATTTGCCGCAGCGTGTTTGCAGTAATTATTTTTTCAGCTTCAACGGCCTGTTTTCGCGAGTAAGACTTTTTAACCCATCCCGGTAATATTGATTTGGATTTTTTCTTCCTTCTTTTTTGTTCATATTTAATACCGGCTTCACGTTCTGATAAACTATCCGTTTGCGCGTAAGTTCTCCGCGCGTAATTTAAATCTGACGGTGGAGCGAAAGTAACTTGATTGATACCAATTTCAACGGCGATAACCTTAAATTCATAAGGATTCAAATAGTAAATTCCGGGTTGCAAAACATCACGCTTAAGTCCGCGTTCACCTGCTTCAGCAAAACGATTTGTAGTGGATTTTCCAAGCAGCGCGGTAACAAATCCTACAAATCCGGGAGTAATAACAACAGCATCCCGCGTTTCAACAGTATAACCATAAGGGTTCAGGCGATGCATTCCCGGAGTCAGTACACGTCTCCAGATACCTTTTTCGTCATCGTTAACAATGATATTGTTACCATTTGGTTTTTTACCTACTTTTGATGTAACAACGCCAATTTTTCCTGGTTTAATATGAACACAAGATTGTATTTCCACTTCATCAAGTAAAGGAGTGATGAAATGACGTCCTTCGGCTAATACTTCCGCCTGGATACCACGCTGCCCCGGTTTAGCAAGGATTTGCCCCGGTGCCAATGGTTTCCCGCTTTTTTTAACGAGGACACCCATATCTCCCGGCTCGATATAAACAAAAACACTTGACCAGATAATGGCAAGAATAATAACTGCAATAGTCAATGATACAGCTATGCCAATACCAACGTTAATAATATTATTAGTGTTAATTTTCATGATATTTATTTTAAAAGTAAGAAAGTGGGAAAGTATGAAAGTATGAAAGTATGAAAGTTATACAACCTTTACACCTTCGCACTTTACACTTTCACACTCACTATTAAGGGTTAAGTGTTTGACCGATAGCACTTTCATCAGTTGTAAAAACCGTGTCTATTTTACCGGCAAGAGTTTGTGTCAATTCATATTTCGAAAGCTTATCGCCTGAACCAAAAGCATTGGCAGATTTTGCTAACGCGTCTGCCTTTGCCGCATGCGAAAGAGAAATAACTTCTGCTTCAGCTTTCCCGCGGCTTCTCACGGCTGTAGCCGTAAGAGCGGCAGCCTTCAAATCGGTTTTTGCGACGGCAAGTTTTTGTTCCTGCTCGAGCATAGCGGCAACTTGTAGATTTGAAACAGCGATAATAGTCTGTAACTTATCAGTTTCCGCTTCAACTTTCAACTTCTTCAAATTAATCGTTGCTTCAATTTTTGCGAGAGATTGATCAGCTTTAGCCCGAAGAATTCTTGCCTGGTTTCTTGCAAGTTCTTCACTCGCAATTTCTCTTTCACGAATTGGCTGGGCGATTTCTTCTGGAGCGGCTATATCCCCAATCAGAACAGATTTAATAATAACGCCTTTTTTATTACACATTGAATGAACACGTTGGAATAGATTGCTTTGAAAAATGATTCTGGAAACTCCTGAAATATATTCCGGCGCGGAATATTGAGAACCTATTATTCTGCCGTAACCGCGTAACGCCGGTACAACAATTTTCTGAAGAATTTCATTGGATTTTTCATTGGCTCCCTGTTCACCAACTCTCACGAGAACTTCCGGCGCTCGGTGCGCGTCGACTGCCCATTCAACTATCAGCATAACCATCATATCAAAGCCGTCGCTCGTAGGGAAATGCAAAGCATTTTCAGCGTACATTTCGTGCCGCTGTGAACGGATATCCATCAAGTCTATACGCTGAGCATAAGGATTAACATAATAAGTTCCCGGCTGGAGCGGTACAGGTTGAACACCTTTTTCGCCTTTTTTTACAAGAAAACTATTTTTTTCTACAGGCGTTTTTCCCGCCAGTTCAGTAACTATACCGACAAATCCGGCGGGGATTTCAATAGCCGGAAATATTTCTATATCATTAGCGAAAAGATTAATACGGTAATTTCCCGGTTTAAGGCCATCGCGCAATAAACCTTTTTCACCTTCATCAGCAAATAATTTCCCGTTGCTTAAGTCTGAAGCGGAAATATCTTTTCCGTATTTGCGGGTAATAACTCCAACATTGCCGGCAGGTATCGTTGTAATTCTCTGGATTTTCCAATCCCAAAATAAAGGATTCTTGAAATACCTGCCTTCAGGTAATACCTCAAGTTGTATTCCTTTATAACTTTTGTCCGGAGCGATAATAGCACCGGCGGAAAGTGGCTTGCCGGTTTTGGCAATCATTACGGCAATTTTGCCGGAGTTAACTTCAATTCTACAGCCGAACCATAAAAAGAGAGGAATGGCAACAATAACAGCAATAAATATAATAGTAAATTCTTTCATTTGTTTTCCTTGGTTAATTTGATTAAAATTAAATTTTTTCTATAATAATATGTAAACCGTAACCTTTTATTTCCTGAGAATTATTACTTGTAATTCTTTTTACCTGTTCAAAAGGCTCGTAAAGTTCCGCTTTAGCATTCTTTTTGTGCGAAAACTTCCAGGTGTAAACACATCCTTCCGATGAAGAGTTGATTACAATAATCGCTTTTCTACACGTTGATTTTTCTCCGTGAACACGGTAATGAAGCTCACTCGCCGGTCCTGCTTCCGCAGAACTTCCCCCCCCTCCCGGTATCATAACTTCGCTTGCGATTTCTTGTTTTTGAGCAACAGGTTTATCGGTATTGGTTTCATTTTCCACGACAGAAATATCAGCTCCGAGTTTATCGAAATAATTTCCGAGGAAAATAAAATCAGCGAGTTTGGCGCGAATGGATTCCACTTCCATAATATATTCCGCGAGTTTTTTGAACAGGGGATCGCCAAGACTTTGCTGGTAACAGTCAGGTTCAACACATATTACTGAACCTGTCATTACAGCCGAGTTAACTCCGTTAAAATTATATGGTTCACCAATATGCTGGCACGAAGTCCATTCCGGGAAAACATATTTTAACGGTGAAATGGAAAAAAGAGTTGAGTTCCGGTAAAAAACATCTACATAAGGAATTAATCTGTCTTGTACAGCTTCAGCAGCAATACAAAAATCCGGATTTATTTCCTGCATTTTTTAAGCATTCGCGCGACAGAATCTATCAATCCTTCACATAAAGCAATATCGGGTTTCAGCTTATTCATAGGATTAAAATCTACTGCCGAACCAACACATAATTTATCAATTTGTAATCCGTGTGCGCCTGATCTTGCAATATTTTCAAAATGCTTGAATAAAATATTTTCTATTTCCGGAATTACAGATGACAAAACATGTCGTCTGACGCTGAGATGAGTTCGCGCGGTTAAAGTGCTTTCTCCCCAGCACATCCAGTTTGGAGTACTACCGAAAGTGTCCTGATGAGTGTATTTATTAAGTTCATCTTTAAACCATTTGGTTGCAGTATCGAGAATATTGTAATTAACAAAGACGAGGGATTTACTATTCCGGTCATTTATATTTTTCAATAGTTTTTCAAAACCTTTTTGACCACCCAGCTTTTCTTCAGGAATATATTCCGGATAGTCGCGTTCAAGTCCTCCTTTATCCCACCCGATAAGTTCATGACAAGTAACGCCGGATTTTTCAGCATCCTGACACCATTTATCATAAGTTTTATAATCTGCGATTATTTTATCTTCGGGCTGATAAATTACTGAAGAAAACCACGCACTTTTTTTTCGTAACCAGCTTTTCGATTTGTCAAACGGAAAGTGTTTCATAAACCAGTCACGATAAAATAATGACCCTTCATGCCAGTCACCTTTATGTACCCGAATGATAAAATCTCCCGAATCAAATGATTCACCGGATTTAATATACGGGAATCTTACGTGAGAAAAAATAAGCCCGACAGGATTGCCGCATGCTTCTTCTTTAGTTAGCCATTTGTCGTCACCGTGACCGCTGATGTTCGGGCAAAGATATGTATGCCACATGCTGCTGCGTAAAATTGTGTCATGATAACCCATGTACAATCCTGTATCGGATTGCTCATCGAAAATATCCCACCAGGGCATAACCATACCGGGATAACCGGTTAACCATTCGGCTGCTTCAGCTCCGAGATCGCGTCTGCCGGGAAAATTTTTAAACAGGGAAACATCATGATTGCAGTCGAGATAGCCCGGGAGTGCCAATTTAGCGTTTCTATCAGTGCCGAATTGTTTCCAACCTCCGATTCTCGGGAACCAGAATTCGGATATGGGGTTATCGCATTCGTTTTTTAATTTTGAATGAAAAACGACCTGATCACCGGCAAGTGAGATTGAGTATGAAAGAGAGATAGGAAAAGTACCTTTCTCAGATTTCATATTTGAAAAAGAAACTTTTATCTTATTATTTTCTTTCTCTATTTTCGCGTTGCTCTGAGCGGTACCGTCAATATAGTTGCATTGATAATCTTCTAAAGGCAAGCATATTCTAAAATTGGATACGAGGGATTTTTCTTCAATCAATTCACAATTATTAGCTTTTATGAAAAAAGAAGAAATTGCGCCGATTCCATTTACGATAATTTTGAAATAATCATTTTCTAATGTTTGCATTAGTTGAAAGTTATTAGTTAAGATTAATAAAAACATTCATTTTTGATCGTGGAAATCAATGCTTCAATATTTTCCTTCGGCGTATATTCAGGAATATCATGAGTAGAAAAAATTAACGCACCATCAGACTTGCCCAGATCATTAAATACATCTAACACGTGCTCATGTACCTCTTCAGGTGTTCCATCCGGAATAATATAACAATTGTCAAGTCCACCGTAAACGGCAAGCTTTTCACCGTATTTGTTCTTGAATTTTGCGGCATCATTGAGGTGCGGCTGCATTGGATTAACGGCACAAACGCCTATTTTAATTAAGTGGTCAAGCAGATCATTAACATTTCCATCGGAATGGAACATAACCGGAACATTATACTTTCGTGCTATTTCGGCAAGTTCATTTGCATAAGGAAGAACAAATTGGTTGATCATTGACGGAGAAATGGTTAAACCATTTCTGTCAGCAAGATCTTCCATAAGATACAGCGCGGTAATACCCATTTTGCATGCTCGTTCGGTAACAATTTTCAATAAGTCATTAATTTTTCTGGAAAGGGCGTGGAAACGTTTCGGCTCATCGTACATATCCATATAAATTTTTTCGTAAGAGCGAACGGAAGCGATATGTCCCCACGGAGTAATCATATCAAGTATAACTGCATGGTCGGGGAATTCGTCGAGGTCTTTTTTTATAAGTTCGTAGATTTTTGGATCATCCGGATCGGGAATAGAAATATTATCAAGTTCGTCCCATGATTTTATTTTTGAAAAAGTTCCCCAGGATGTGATATCAGCGATTTCACCTGTGAAATTTATGAGAGGGAAAGTTTCGATGACATCAGCTCCGAAATGAGTTACACGCCAATGCCGATGACCTATTTCTTTTTCATATTTCTGCATTAACGGCCTGTCCATCCAGAAGTTAAAAGGAGGACGATCAGGTTTCTCATGATTTAATGCGTCTAAAAATCGTTTTTTTGAGGTCATGATATAAAGTAACATAAGCATCTTGCTTATGGATTATTGGATTGCTGGATTGTCCAAAATATCGCAGTCAATTTTTTAATTATTTTGCTGTAAATCATTTTGCAGAATAATTAACAGCAGAATGATTTTTTAAAATACTTTAATTTCTTTATTCTTTCACAAATGATTATGTCGACCATGATTATATCGGAATTACAACAGGCTCGATGGCAAGACGCCACCGAGCCTGGTTGTTAAATTTCAAAGCAAAATCTTTTGAAAATAAGATTTATAAAAAAGTTTTTGCTAAATCCACCGCCGAAGCTGCATCAGGTGAATAACCGTCCGCGCCGATTTCGTCTGCGTAGTTTTGAGTAACCGGTGCACCACCGATCATTGTTTTTATGATACCTTTCAATCCTGCTTTATCAAGTTCTTCAATAACGCCCTTCATAGAAGGCATAGTTGTTGTGAGAAGAGCTGACATAGCAATGATCTTAGCATCTTTATCTTTAGCTGTTTCAATGAATTTATCCGGTGAGCAATCAATTCCGATGTCGAGAACTTCAAAACCCGCGCCTTCAAGCATCATGCAAACAAGATTTTTACCAATGTCGTGCAAATCGCCTTTAACTGTGCCGATAACGACTTTTCCGATTGGTTCTACACCTGCAGCGACGAGTTTTGGTTTGAGAATGTCCATTCCTGCGTGCATTGCACGCGCGGCGATAAGGACTTCCGGGACATAGACTTCGTTTTTCTTAAAGCGAGCGCCGATGACATTCATACCTGCGATAAGTCCTTCGCCGAGTACTTCTGCCGGTTCAATACCGTCGTCAAGAGCTTTTGTAACAAGTTCTTTAACGGCGGGAGCTTTACCTTTCATAAGGTTTTCTGCAATTTCCTGTAATATTGACATTTTTGTCTCCTGATAGTTTAGTTAAGTTATTTAAAACATTTGTTGCATAGTTTACTTAAAAATAAAATAAATGTCAAATAGTTTTGTTTTTTTAAAAACAAATCTATGGTCGTGCAAGCACGATTTCTTCCGCAATCTCGCTAATGCTCGCTTGCAGTTACATTTTTTTGTCATTGAGAGTACCAATTATGGGTTGCTCGAAAAGGTATTTTGTAAGAATCATTTCCTAAAATCCCCTCCTTGGTAAGGAGGGGTGCGCTTTAGCGCGGGGTGGTTCTTATTTTAACAAAAGATCTTTCGCAAATAACCAATCAAATTTTATCCTAATCGGGAAGGTTTCGCTCATTTTTACCAAAAAATTCTTCCCAATGCGAGAACCACCCCGGCCTATCGGCCACCCTCCTTGGTAAGGAGGGGAGTTTTCTTGTCGAACCCTTTTCGAGCAGCGAATAATTAACTTGCCAACACCTGAAAATAAATTTGCTTGATAAAGCAAATTACCTCAGTCGTGCCTGTAAAAAATCTTCCCCGGCACGACAAGACCTAAGCCTTGAATGCGCCTGATGTCATTCCCTCGATAAATGTCTTGGTTGTGTAAATGAAGAGAATAAGCAGAGGAATACTCGAAGTGATATAAGCCGCATACAATAAACCGAAATTTGCCGCTGCTTCAGTTTGAGCTAAAACAAACAAACCTGAAGCAATTACGTGAAATTTCTTATCTGTATTAACGATATAAGGCCAAAGAAAACTGTTCCACATTCCAAGAACATTCATAATCAAAACAACTGACAGAACAGGTTTTGAGAGTGGCAAAATAAGATTCCAGTAT
>JAUVKG010000191.1 GCA_030596365.1 Chlamydiota bacterium
TCTTCAACACATTTACGATAATCAGGTGTTCCGTCACCGAAAGGAATATTTTCTTGTGATAAACCGTTTATTGCAGCAAGAAAAACATAAATAAATAAAACAAATTTTTTCATGTTGCCTCCATTTAATTAGACATTTTTCTTCGTGTTCTCAGCCATACCGTCTCGATGCCTTTGCCTATGAACGAGAGAAGTATACTGAAATAAAGTCCCATATTGATTGAAAAAAATATGTATGTCCACCACGAGCCGTTCTTGCGTAATGCTCTTTCGATGGTTGGATATGCCTTGATAGATATTACAAAGATTACAATAACAGCTGCCGGAAACAGTATTTTCCACATTGCCTTACGGATTTTAATTAGATCCATCAAAAATCCAAGTATCATCATAACAATTGCTCCGGTTAAGGCAATCGAAACAGGGAACATTGGGTTGTGTATGATGTCTAAACTGATAAAAAAAACAATCCAAACTCCGGCTATGGAGGAAATTCCATACATAGCGTACTCGTCCCCGGGGAAGCGGAAACTTAAGAGCGAACAACCTGCCCACAGGATCGGCAATATCCACACAAAATATTTATTTTTCATTACATTGCGTTTTTGTAAATCTGGATTATTTCTTTTTCTGTTGCTTTACGTGGATTAGTAAATCCACATGCGTCCTTTAACGCGTTTTCTGCTAAAATCGGCATATCTTCTTCCTTTACACCCAGCTCTTTTAAACCTGCCGGAATACCAACATCTTCGGATAATCTTTTAATAGCTTCCAACGCTTCGTCAGCAGCTTCCATATCCGATAAACCATCCACTTCTTCACCCAGAGCAATAGCGATATCAACAAAGCGATCCGGGCAGGCAATCAAATTAAATTTTTCAACATGCGGAAGTAATACTGCATTACAAACCCCGTGAGGAAGATTATAGAAACCGCCTAATTGGTGTGCCATGGCATGAACATGTCCCAGACCGGCATTATTAAATGCCATTCCGGCAAGAAATTCAGCATACGCCATTTTATCCCGTGCTTCCAAAGAACTGCCATTCGCCACTGCGGGCCGCAGATATTGGCTGATTAGTTCAATAGCTTTCATCGCAACAGAATCTGTCAGCGGAGTTGCATTTATGGAAACATACGCCTCAATCGCGTGAGTTAGTGCATCCATTCCGGTAGCAGCGGTTAGAAAAACCGGCATGCTCAGCATTAATTCCGGATCATTGATGGATACATTGGGTGTAACATGCCAATCAACAATCGCCATTTTAACATGACGGTCGATGTCGGTAATAATTGTAAAGCGAGTCATTTCACTTGCTGTTCCGGCAGTGGTGTTGATTGCAATAAAAGGAGGCATTGGTTTTTCCGACTTATCCAAACCTTCATAATCTTTGATTAACCCGCCGTTGGCTATAATAATTCCAATTCCTTTGGCACAATCAATGGCACTGCCGCCGCCAACTGCAATAATTACATCGCATTTTTCATTTTTGTAAATAGCAATACCTTCGTCCACATTTTTTACCGTGGGATTTGGTTGAACGCCGTCGTAAATAACAGAATCAATTTCGCTTGCTTCTAATAATTGTGTTACCTTTTCAACAATACCGGTACTCATTAATGGTTTATCAGTTACCACTAATGCTTTCGAGCCACCCAGCATTTTGGCTTGTTTTCCCACTTCTGCAACTGATCCGGCACCCATCAGGTTAACGCTTGGCATAAAAAAGCTGTACATAATAGATTCCTTTTTATTTTTTTATTTTTTTAAAATGGATTTTTGTTCCGCATTATTTTCATTCCGGTTAAGAGTTATAATAACGGGGTTATGATCTGATATCTGATGATGTTTATCCTCGTAAGATATCGAGGCATTTATGCATTGTTGTGCCAATTCATTGTTCAATAGAATAAAGTCGATTCGCTTAGAATATCGTATTTGCTGTTTCTTTATTTTTTCATTGATCAATGCGGGAGATGCTGTACATATTTTTGGTGTATTTTTAATTAAATCACAACAGGCATCTTTCAATCCAATGTTAAAAAAAGTGTCCATAACTGTAAAATCAAAATTCCCATTGTTCAAATTTCTTATATGTTTATGCTTTTTTTCTTTCTCAATCAGATATTTAAAGAATACTTTATCTTCATTAAGAAACTCTTTGCCTGAGGAACAAACGGAATTAAAATCTCCTAACACCACAACGGATTCTTTATTATCTAACAACGGTTTAACTTTCTTGCAAATGCTTTTTGCTTCCTTTTGCCGATGTTTATATTTAAAAGGTGATAAATGTATGACAAAGAAATTAATTCCCGATGATTTGCAGTGTAACCAACCATGGTGCATTCCTTTTAAACGTCTCTCAATAACCTCAATCGGTGCTTTCGAGGTTAATCCGACAGGAAAGCCCTTTTCTTTAAGTATAACAGCATAATCATGCCCCCACCGGGCAGCAATCTGTTTTAATGTCTTTTCAGTAAATCCATTAAGTTCCTGCAGTGCGACAACGTCGGGATTCTGTTTGTTTATCCATTCTGCACCGATTTTCTCGCTTTTGTGATGATTAAAACCATATAAAACATTGTATGTAATGATCTTGAAATCATTATTTTTCACACAATTCTTTTCACTTTTATCTAATGCCGGACATGTTTGAACCAGCATCAATGTTTGCAGTGCCAAAACAGCCCACAAAATTTTTTTCATATTATTTCTCCTTAATCCAATTTTTTGCATTTTCTAATTCATCAAACGAAAAATTTTTTACCTGTGCTTTAACAAAATGGCTTGCAATATGCTCAGAAAATTTGCCTATTGGAGAGTCAGTAACAAAAGCCACATGAGACACTTTTTTATGATGTTCACCAATGAATTTCAAATGTGTTATTAATGCTGAAAAAGAATCCCATCCCGGAAATGATTTCACATGAATTATAACGCCGTTTAATTTTTCGGATTTTTCTATATATGGATCAATTATCTTAGCGGCGGAAAGAAAGTCTTCTTTAGATAATGCGCCTCCAGGCTCTAAAATAGCGATACCTTCCGTTTCGTTCAAATTAACAGTCAACATAATTGCCTCCTTGTTTTCATTGTTTACCTGATTTCATTTTATATGTTTTAACCAGAACACAAAACTAATTGTACGTTTTTTAATAATAATTGTCAAGAATCCATGTTAGGAAATAAACCTGTTAATCCGTAATCCGTGGTCCGTAATCCAATAATCCATTAATCCATTGATCCATTAATTTTACCACGCGTTTGGCGTGGCCAACATTCCATTATTCCCTTCGACTTATTAGGGTAACGAATTGATAAACAAGGTAATAACCACTTGACATTACCCTATTGTTTTGGTATATTACCCCCTTTAATCGGTAATCCGTAGCCCGTGGCCCGAGGTCCGAATTAAACCGAGAAATAATCAACAAGAAATGAGCAATGAAAAAGTAAATACAAAGAAATATTCAACCAATCCACCAATCCATCAATCCATTAATCCATCAATCCATTAATCCAGCAATCCTCCAATCCATCAATCCATTAATCCATCTTTTCCATGAATTCTTTAACTGACAAATATATTAATTCATTACATTTTTCTCCGGCTCACCTTAGTATAATGAAAAAAATCGGGGAACATAGAGGAAAACAAGAACTATTCTTCCGGCAAACACCTGAAGCTCTTGATTCTTTACAACATATCGCCGTTATTGAGTCTAGTGAATCGTCAAATCGTCTTGAAGGAATTACCGCGCCGCACAAGCGTGTTGAAGGGATTGTAAAAAAGGAAATCACACCTGAAACCCGATCAGAACAGGAAATAGCGGGTTACCGTGATGCGCTTTCATTAATACATTCTTCCGGCGAAGACATGAAATTTTCTATTGAAACAATTCTTCATCTTCATAAAATTATTTGTAGTTATATGCCTGAAGAGGGTGGAATAATTAAAACAACAGATAATGAAATAATAGAGTTAAATTCGGATGGCTCGTTTAAAAAAGTACGATTTAAACCTGTTAGCGCTGGTAAAACAGAAAAAGCACTCAAAAATCTCGAAAAAAATTACTTTAAATCAGCTATTGATAATGAAATTGAAGCCTTGATTATTATTCCTCTCGCAATTCTTGATTTCCTTTGTATACATCCGTTCCGCGATGGGAATGGTCGAGTTGCACGCTTACTTACATTAATGCTGCTCTATCATTTTGATTATCAGGTTGGCAGATACATAAGTCTCGAACGTATTTTTGAGGAATCAAAACAATCATATTATGACACGCTTGAAACCTGTTCAAAAAACTGGCATAAAGAAAAACACGACCCCTTTCCCTGGCTGAATTATTTTTGGGGAGTTTTGTTAAAAGCTTATGGCGAACTTGAAGATAAAGTATCAAATATTCGTAGCGGTAAAGGTTCAAAAACCGACCAAATTGTTGCTGCGGTACAAAGAAAAATAGTTCCCTTTGCTATTTCGGATATTGAAGCTGATTGTCCGTTAATCAGCCGCGATATGATTCGTATTGTTTTAAGAAAACTGAGAGATGAAGGAGTGATTGTGGTGCAGGGAAAAGGCCGGGGAGCAAAATGGATTAAAAAAGTAACATAAGCATCTTGCTTATGGAGTAATGGAGTAATGGAGTAATGGGCATAAAAAAAATTATTGCAGTACGATTTAAGGGGAGTACGATTAAATATTATTCTTAATCAATACTATTCGGGTAAAAATATGTCTCACGCCAAGCTCGCTAAGCACGCAAAAGAGAAAGCAAGAAATTTTCATTCAATTTTTTGATCCATTACAACTGATCTTTTAAACAATTTAAAATTTAATTATTTGATAAATTATGTATTAACCTTTGCGCCTTTGCGAGAGAAAAAATTATTCTGTGACAGAATCATGACCGTGCAGTAGCACGTAAAATCGTTAAATATTATAAACCACCCCAAACATAAATTATGAAAATTTATATTATAATTACCGCTTTGTTTTATTGTTCCACAATTATATCTATAACAAATACGAGCGCCTCTGCTTCGAATTTTACGGTCAATTCCGGAAAAAAAGGCAATATAGCTATATTAAGCGGGAAATTACCTGAATATAACCAAACTGCAATTAAAAATCTTGCCAATTCTTTGCGAAAACAAGGTTTTAGAGTTGCATTACTTACAGCAAAACAAGTTTGTAATGCTCGAATCCTTTCAACAAATAATTTTTTCGCCTTTATTATTCCTAACGCGAAAGTTTATCCAATGAATGGTTATTCAGCATTGAGTGAATTTGCAAAGCAAGGCGGGCATATTGTGTTTGCCGGTGGTCCGGCTTTCGTAAAGCCAATTTGGCAAATCGGAAATAAATGGCTTACAGAGGAAGATATTACAGCAAAATATAAAAAAAATAAGATTTCACATTCGTGTTTTGATCTTAATAAAACAATTTCTGATTATGGTTGGACTCGTGCTTCGGTTTCTCTTGCAAATACGGGTTTATGGGAATTAATTGATAATATGCCCGGGCAAGGAATGAAAAGTTTCCATTTTCTTTGCGAAAATTTTGCAGGTTGGGACGGATATATTACAAAAAAACTTGATGTACCGCTATTCGGAGATGGAGATAATTTATTTTGTTTCCAAGTTCGCGGGGACACAAAAACACCGGAAATATCTGTCGAAGTGCAAGAAAATGACGGTTCACGCTGGATCACAACAGTACAAATTAAAACAAATTGGCAACGCGTAGTTATACCGATTAGTTCTTTCCAATACTGGAAGGATTCACCTACAAAAGAAAGACGCGGCGGAGATAATGATAAAGTGCAAACTAAAAATGTTTGCCGTATTAGTTTTGGTTTGTCAACATCTCATACTCCACTTTCGGCAACAGACGGACGACATGAATTTTTTGTTTCCGAAATTGGCACCATGTACGACCCTATATTAAAAGTGTTTGATAAAGCAGAAAAAC
>JAUVKG010000353.1 GCA_030596365.1 Chlamydiota bacterium
TTATATTTTCTTAACTGTTCTACGGAGTCATCTGTAGAACAGTTGTCAATAACAGTAATATGATAATTAACGTTTCCGGCAGCGGGGGGAATACTGTCAAGAGCGCGAATAAGGTCGTCCGCAGTGTTATAGTTCAGAAACGCTATGGTTATTTCAGGGGTATTTTTATCTTGCGGATTCACTATAATTATTCCTTTTCAGTTTTTTCTTGCCGATCATAATAATTTACATACATTTGCATTTGGCCTATATCTTTATGTCTAAGCTTACCAATTTTTAAATCAACCAAAACAAAACATAATGCGACCATGAAAGTGTGAATTTATTAGATATGGCAGACAGTGTCTGCGTTTTCAGTAAAATCCCAGACACCCTCTGGGATTTCTGATAAGTAGCATAAAACCTTCTCATGTATTCTAAATTCCGCACAGAAAATCCCTTACCAAATTCTGCAGTCAATTGTTTTGAAAGTTTCTTTAATGTTTGTTTGTTATATTCTGCTCTTTCTTTTCCTCCCTGCTCATTTTCAATTATTATTTTTCCTATCTCAAAATAAGTTAGTATTTACTGCTTGAACTACGCTATTTCGCGCATTTATCAAAAGATCTTTGATTTGAGAAAAGACTTCTTTAGATGAATTGATTGTAACTTTAGTCATAATTAATTCCGATTTATTAATTCATAAGCCAAACTTGCTAATACAATAACTTTCCACTCGTGTATTTCGTGTCTAAAAGTCGTGCCATTGGCTGCGGTCAAGATTTCTGTATTGTACAGCTTCAAGCACATGTTCAGGCTTAATATCGTCCGAATGTGCCATGTCGGCGATAGTTCTGCTTACGCGAAGTACCCGGTGGTATGCTCTTGCCGAAAATCCGAGTTCTTCGACAGCCATTTTAAGAACATTTTGGGCATCATCCCCAAGCTGACAATATTTTTTCACGTCGGCATTATTCATTCTTGCATTACAGGTGATTTTCGAAGCTGAAAATCTTTCACGCTGAAGATCGCGTGCTATCCGGCATCTATCGCGAATATTTTCAGAAGACTCCCCTTCTCTTTTATCAACTAAATCGCGATAATCAACCGCCGGCATTTCAACATGAATATCGATTCTATCAAGAAGCGGGCCGCTTAATTTCGAACGGTAATTAGAAATTTGCCTTGTGGAACACGTGCAAGATTTAGTCGGGTGAGAAAGATAACCGCATGGGCAAGGGTTCATAGCCGCAATAAGCATAAATTTTGCCGGGAAAGTAAGTGTGCCGGCAGCTCTGGAAATAGTAACAGTACCACCTTCAAGAGGTTGACGCAGTACTTCGAGAACGCGTCGTGAAAACTCCGGAAATTCGTCAAGAAAAAGTACACCGTTATTGCCGAGAGAAACTTCGCCCGGTTCAATGTTCGCTCCCCCGCCAATCAGCCCGACATCTGAAATAGTGTGATGAGGTGTGCGGAAAGGTCGCGTGG
Organism: Chlamydiota bacterium; assembly: GCA_030596365.1. Taxonomy (GTDB): domain Bacteria; phylum Auribacterota; class UBA3054; order UBA3054; family B51-G9; genus B51-G9. The sequence goes on from JAUVKG010000353.1 coordinate 1,471, forward strand.
CAATAAGTTGATGATCAGTATTCAGGAGACCACGAACGGAATGTATTCTTGTTGTTTCGATTGCCTCTTCGAGTGTCATTTCCGGCATAACAGTGGCGATTCTTTTTGCGAGCATAGATTTTCCTGAGCCGGGAGGGCCGATAAGGATCATATTATGTCCGCCTGCGACGGCTATTTCCGTAGCTCTTTTAGCATGTTCCTGTCCTTTAATATCTTTAAAATCAATTTCATAGTCATGATTTTGTTTAAAAACTTTTTCGCAATCAACTGAAACAGGTTCAAACTCTGAAGGAGATTCAATAAGTTTTACCGCTTCGCCAAGTGAACCGACGGCGAAGACATCAATTCCGGGAACCAGGCCGGCTTCTGTTGCATTTTCACGTGGAACAACGATACGGGGAATCCCGGCTTTGCGAGCAGCAATAGCGACAGAAAGAGCCCCTCGAACAGGTCGAACGGAGCCATCGAGGGCGAGTTCGCCAATCAAAGCGATACTTTTATCAGGTGGTGGCTGAAGTTGATCAGAAGCAATTAGTATCCCGATAGCCATAGGGAGGTCAAAAACCGGACCGTGTTTTTTTATATCCGCGGGAGCGAGGTTAATCAGTATTCTTTTTCTCGGGAATTTAAATGCGGCATTAGTAACAGCGGAAAAAAGTCTTTCTTTGCTCTCTTTTACAGCTGTGTCCGGTAAGCCGACGATAGAAGTAAATGCTTCCTGTCCACCTGTTCGCAAGTCAATTTCAACTTCAACGAGAGCAGAGTCGATACCGATAGTTGTGAAGGAGTAAGATCTTGAGAGCATAAGGGGATGGAATATTGGATTATTGGAATATTGGATTATTGGATTGTTGGATTATTAATCATTTTCTTCGGGAGTTGCCCGAACAATAACAAGAGACATATCATCGTAAGGCGGTTGATCATGAACGAATCTTTTTAATTGATGAACAATAAGTTCAATAGCATTTTGTGCTGACATTTTAGTAACAGTTCTCATTGTGGTGATAAGCCTGTCCATACCAAACTCGTTTTCCTCAGGATCATTAGCTTCTGTAACGCCATCAGTATAAAACAAGAGAACGTCGCCCGGTTCGAGTAAATAAGTTTCGTCGGAAAGAGTTTGCCTAAACGCCTCACCTTCCAACATACCTACAACCATACCATTTCCGCCATCGAGTATTTTCGGTTTTTTACCAACTGAGCAGCATATCAACGGTTCATGTCCGGCGCGAGTCCAAACAATTTTTCTGGTTTTTTTATTTAGAATTGCATAAGTGACTGAGATAAACATTTCTTCCGGAATAAGTTTTACCAGATATTTATTAAGTTCACACAAAACGGCGCTTGGAGATAAATTACCACGGGACATAACTGAAAAGAGCGAGCGAGCGGTCGCCATAACCAGTCCCGCAGCATATCCTTTACCTGATACATCGGCAATAACAATACCAATATGTTCATTATCGATATCAATAAAATCGAAATAGTCACCGCCGATTTGCTGAGCCGGTTTATATAAAGTTGCAACATCAAATTTTTCGAGTTGCGGTACGGTTTGAGGCAAGAGATGTTTTTGAATAAGCGAGGCAGTTTTAAGCTGCAGATCAATTTTTCTTTTTTCCTGAATTTCTTTTAGCGAAAGTAATTGACTGATAGTAATGCCCGCGGTTTCGGACATACCGACAGCGAGATGTATATCATCTTTTTTAAACTCTCTTTTTTTTGCTTTATTAGCGACAACGAGAACACCGAAAATTGCATCAGTTGTTACCGGAATAATCATCATACTATTACATTCGCCAACTGTAGAGAGGAGTCTTTTTTCAAGATCTTTTTTATTAAAGACGACAACATGCTGCTCAGTTATTGCTTCACCAAAAGGTGTAACAGCGAGTGGGAATTCTTTGTTAAGGAGGTAATCCTTAAGTTTATCCGGGCTTGTAGCAACAATAGCAAGCAATTTATTGGAAGCATTAAAAATAGTAGGAAAGAGACCTGAAACAGAAACTGCTTTAACAGTATGCTTATTTTTATCATAATGAAAAAAAGCTGCACTTTGTGAGCGCAGACTTCTTGCGGAATAATCTGTAAAAGTATC
>JAUVKG010000257.1 GCA_030596365.1 Chlamydiota bacterium
TTTAAGTAACCGCTTGTTTTAAGACGCTTGTCAATTGTAGCTTTTTGTTTTGCAGTCATGGTAGTTGTTTGGGCTGTAAAGGTTAATAATATTAGAAATAAAGTAGAAAAGATAATTGTATTAGTTCTCATAATAAATTAAATTGGTTGTTGGTTGTTGTTGTTGCTAATTTTTATAATTATAACATAAATATTTTTTTATAACAATTGCCACTAAATTCATTTCAAACATCCATGTTTGAAATGAATTTACACACATAAGCCGCTGCGGCAAGTCCTACAGCACCTGTTGTGAAGCAGCAACTTGGTAACGGTTCACCTTTTTGAACATCTATTGCTTTTTCCTCAGAATAAACAATAGGAAAATCTAAGACAACATCCTTTTTCCTTAATTCTTTTCTAAAACGTTTGATTAGCGGTCCCGAAACCAATCCGTTAATATTACCTGTTTTTATTTGTGTAGGGTCTTTTCTCCTTGCGGCACCCATGCATGAAATTACGGGGATTCTTTTTCGCAAACAAAATTCTATCAAAGCTACTTTGTCAATAAGGGAATCTATCGCGTCAATTACAAAATCAATATTTTGAGGAATTAGCTCGTTAATAGATTCTGCAGTTAATCTTCTGTTAGACGCAATTATTTTTAATTCAGGATTAATGTCAAGTAATCGTTCGCGTGCAACATCAACTTTATATTTGCCGACAGTAGAATTAAGCGCCCATATTTGTCTGTTAATGTTTGTTATTTCCACCTTATCGTCATCTATTATCAATAAATCACCAACGCCTGTTCGCGCCAGCGCTTCAACTGCGTAAGAGCCAACGCCGCCTATTCCCACAACCGCGACACGGCATGTTATAATTTTATTATAATTATCTTCTCCAAAGAGAGAAACGGTTCTTGAGAATTGATTCATAAGGTCGTTATTCGTTCTTCGTTATTTGTTATTCGATTTTTGATTTTTGATTTTAATTCCATGTTCAATATTAGGATTTACTACCAACTACTACTCTACGAACTACCAACTTATATTAAAATTTAAAAAGTTTTCTCGCATTTTTTTCCGCAATTTCCTCAATAACATCAGCTGATTCACCTTTTATTTCTGTAATCGCAGTGATGATTTCCGGAATATGCGCCGGTTCGACTGTCGGTACCGGATGATTATTTGTTCCGATAAACGGGCTGTCGGTTTCAACAATCATTTTTTCTATTGGAACAACACCTGCAAGTTTCCTGACTTTTAAGTTTCTGTTTTTTGTTATTGTTCCCGAGAAACTTATATAATAACCAAGTTCAAGAAAAGGTTTTATCTGTTCACTGCTGCAGGAACAACTGTGCATCACAGCTTTAATTTGCGGAAATTCTTTACATATTTTAAGCAGATCATCATAAGCTTTTCTGCAATGAAAAATTACAGGCAAATCATAATCAATTGCAAGTTGCAATTGATTTTTCAAAACGCGAATTTGTTCATCTTTCTCCGTCTTTGAATTATAAAAATCAAGACCTATCTCCCCTACTGCAATTAATCCGCCATCTTTCAGCTCTTTTTCAAAAGCTTCTCTGTTTTCTTCGTGGATGAACATCGGATGCAAACCTACCGCGAAAAAGATTTCGTTGTGAAGTGAAGCAAGTTGTCTTGCTTTACGCCATGAGTCAGGATTATATCCCGGAACAATAAATTTATCAACGTCGTTTTTTTTTGCGCGTTTGATAACTTCATCAATTGACGATATCAATGGTTCTTCAGTTAAATGTGTATGTGTATCAGTCATAAATCAGTAGGGGCATCCCTTGTGGTTGCCCTTAAGGTGTCAGGTGTCAGGTGTCAGGTGTCAGGTGTCAGGTGTCAGGTGTCAGATGTCAGGTGTCAGGTGTCAGGTGTCAGGTGTCAGATGTCAGGTGTCAGATGTCAGGTGTCAGATGTCAGGAAATTCATCCCGATTGATCGGGATGAATTTAGTATTTATTTCATCCTTGGGCATTCCGTGTTCGATATTGGATATTGAATATTCGATGTCAGATATCAAAAACCAGATATATTTTACCATTAAAGGTAATTCCTCGCAATCAGTTTGACATCTTTAATAATTTTGACTATCATATATAATTAACCTAAACAGGAATTATGTTATGTCAACTTCAAAAAATAATATCCACGAATTTTTAGCACGCATTCCGAAAACCGATTTGCACGTCCATCTTGACGGCTCTCTGCGCGTTTCAACTTTAATCGAACTTGCTAAATCCGGCAATATTGAACTGCCGTCATATACGGAAGCCGGGTTGAATGAACTTGTTTTTAAAGATCAGTATAAAGATTTAATGGATTATCTTCAGGGATTCGGCTATACGGTAAGCGTAATGCAAAATCCTGAAAATCTTGAACGAATAGCTTATGAATTCGCCTGGGATAATTTCAACGAAGGCGTACGTTATTTTGAAGTACGTTTCGCGCCGCAGCTTCACATCAATAAAAATCAATCAATTGAAGATGTAGTAACAGCTGTCAATAAAGGTCTTGCAAAAGCTAAAAAAGAATTCAATGAACAGCCTGCCGTTTTAAGCGAAAAAGAACCTCCCGCAAATTACGCAATAATTGCTTGTGCCATGCGGGCTTTTTTCCCGGGTATGTCTCAATTTTATGATACAATTCTCGAAGTTCATAGATTCTCTAAATCAAAAAAAATATTCAGCCTCGCTTCGGTAGAACTAGTTGAAGCAATGATCAAAGCACGTGATGAACTCGAACTGCCGATTGTAGGAGTTGACATTGCCGGTGCAGAAGAAGGCTATCCACCTGAAGACCACAAAGAGGCGTTTGACATCGCTCACAGCAACTTTCTTAAAAAAACGGTTCACGCAGGTGAAGCTTACGGTCCGGAAAGTATTTTCCAGGCCATCACATTACTTCACGCCGACAGGATAGGTCATGGTTACTATCTTTTCTCATACGACAAAATTAAAGACAATTCAATTATTGACAAAGAAAAATATGTAGAAAATCTCGCTCAATTTATCGCTGACCGCAGAATCACAATAGAAGTTTGTCTTACAAGTAATTTACAAACGAATCCTGAGATTGGCGATATATGCAACCATGAATTCAGAAAAATGAAAGCCGCACGGCTTTCAACAACAATTTGTACCGATAACCGTACTGTTTCAAAAACTAATGTGACAAGGGAAATCGAGCTTGCGGTAGACACCTTTGATTTCACTGAAATCGAACTTCGGAACTCAATAATTTATGGTTTTAAACGCAGTTTCTTTCCGGGAACATATAAAGAAAAAAGAGTTTATGTAAGAAAAATTATCAATTATTACGAAAAATTACAAAAAGAATACGGAAGAATTTAAATTATGAAAAATCTAAATAATATTATTAAAGTAACTCAGCCTAGTAAAATTATCCAAATTACTATGCCGGACGGTAAAACATTAGAAGCTCCAAAAGGCACAACTTTAGAACAGTTCGTACGCTTTTATTCAGGAGAAAAATTCAAATATCTTGCCGCTCTTGTTAACGGCAAGCTATGCGAACTTACCAACAAGCCAAAATGCGCGGAAAAAATTCATCCACTCGACCTCACGACTTCAGAGGGTGTAAGAATTTACAGGCGCACATTATCTTTTGTACTTGTAACCGCCGCACAGGAGATTTTTCCAAAAGCGGAAATTTTTATTGAATATACAGTTCCATATGGCGGATTCTTTTGTACAGTTCGTGGGCGCGAACAATTTTCCGCGACCGAGCTTAAAAAACTTGAAAATAAAATGCGCGAAATTGTGAAAGAGGATAATCCAATTAACCGTGTGGCTGTTCCAATCGGAAAAGCAAAAATTATTTTTTCCGAGCGAGGAGAAAAAGACAAAGTCAGTCTCGTTGACAAACGCAGAAAAGATGATTTTATGATATACCAGCTTCGCAACCGGAAAGATGCTTTGTATGGTTATATGCTCCCTTCTACAGGTTATTTAAAAATATTTAAATTGTTCAAACATAAAAATGGTTTTGTACTACAATATCCAAGAAGAGCTACCCCTGATAAACTGCTTCCAAAATATTCCTCCCGTAATCTTGACAACGTATTTCAGGAATATGGACATTGGCTGCAATTACTTGATGTCGAAAATGTAGGTAGAATTAACACTCTCATCCAAAAAGGCAAAGCAAGAGGAATCGTGTTGGTAAGCGAAGCGCTTCAAGAGCAAAAGATAGCTGAAATTGCGGGAAAAATTGCTAAAAAAAGTGGGAAAGTTAAACTTGTATTTATCGCGGGACCTTCTTCATCAGGTAAAACTACTTTTTCAAAAAGACTTGCCATACAACTTCTTGCTCATGGTTTAAAACCATTCACACTTGAAATGGACAGATATTTTGTTGAGCGTAAATTTACTCCAAGAGATGAAAACGGCGAATATAATTTTGAAGTGATTGAAGCATTGGACAGAAAATTATTAAGTTCAAATCTAAAAAATTTAATGGCTGGGAGAAAGGTTACTCTCCCTGAATTTAATTTCGTGACAGGCACCCGCGAAAAAGGACCAACAGTTAAACTTGATACAAATCAAATTATTATCGCTGAAGGAATTCACGGTTTAAATCCAAAACTCGTTCCTTCTATTTCTTCAGACAAAATTTTTAGAATCTATATTTCCGCGCTTACTCAGTTAAACATCGATCGCCATAACAGAATATCTACAACCGATACCCGGCTCGTTCGCAGAATTGTTCGCGATATA
>JAUVKG010000325.1 GCA_030596365.1 Chlamydiota bacterium
AAAAATAATTCGCATTTTGTGTACAGTAGGTTACGGACCACGGATTACGGACAACGGGTTACGGGTTCTTCTGTGGTTTAAGGTTCAATTTTTTGATCTTACGAAACAAAGTTGTTTTGTGGATACCTAATTCTTTAGCCGTTGCTAATCTATTCCAATCATTTCTTTTCAAAGCGTTCATTAAAAACGAAGCTTCAATATCTTCAAAAGAACTTTTGGAATTTTCACCAATAAAGTCATTTGTATTATTTAAACATATTTCAGCGGGAAGATGTTCGCGTAAAATTATCTCTCCCCTGCACATCACGAACGCGCGTTCAATAATATTTTCCAGTTCTCTTACATTACCGGGAAAATTATAACTCATCAGACAGGCAAGAGCATCACCATTTACAGATTTAATATTTTTTTTATGCGAGAGGTTGAATTTAGTAATAAAGTGGTCGCAAAGAATATTTATATCCTCCATTCGTTCGCGCAAAGGAGGTAATTGTATTTTAACGACATTAATTCTGTAATACAGGTCTTGTCGGAAAAGATTTTCTTTTATTAATTGCTCTAAATCTTTGTTTGTAGCGGTAATAATTCTGACATCCACTTTTTCTGTATGTGCACTGCCAAGCGGCTGATATTCTTTTTCCTGAATTACCCTCAATAATTTCATCTGAAGTGTTGGAGAAATATCCCCTATTTCATCAAGAAAAATCGTACCCGAATCCGCAAGTTTGAATCTTCCGGGTTTGTCTTTTTTTGCATCGGTAAATGCTCCTGCAACATATCCAAAAAGCTCGGATTCAAGAAGAGTATCTGGCAAAGCGGCACAATTCACCGCAATAAACGGTTTGTTTTTGCGGGGACTTAAATTGTGGATTGCCCGTGCAAACAGTTCTTTTCCTGTTCCGCTTTCGCCATTAATAAGAACCGAAGCAGGACTTCCGGCGATTTCCGGCAATACATCAAACAATTTTTGGATTGTGTGACTAACGCTAATAATATCTTCACGCGTATATTTTTCGTAGAGTTGTTTGCGAAGATTTTGTTCAACAGTAATATCTCTGAAAGTTTCAACCCCGCCGGATATATTTTTATTTTTATCACGAAGAATCGCGGTAGAAATTGATATAGTTTTAATATCGCCGTGATTATTTACAATAGAAACTTGTTTATTGACAATTGGTGTTTGTGTCGCGATAGTTTTTTTGAGAGCGCAGTCTTTTTCACAACAGTCGGCATGTAAAACATCACCGCAAAAACTTCCCAAGGCCGCTTCACGTGGAACACCGGTAATTTTTTCGGCTGCTTTATTGAAAGAAGTAATCCTCCACTTATCATCAACAGTAAAAACTCCGTCAGCAATTGAGTCAAGGATTATGTCAGAATGTTTTGTTTTTGATTGTGTTGGCATATTACTACTCATGGACTTACACGGACTTTCACTGACTTTCACTGACTTTCACTGACTTGCACGGACCACCGATTACGGATAACGGGCTATTGCTTTCTTGCCTGCCTTCTTCCTTCCCTTATTCTCGGCTGTCGGCGGGCTCGGAAATTCACCACTATTGGTGAACCTTCAAATCCCATAGCCTCGCGCAATCTATTCACAAGATAATTGTTGTATGAAGCTTTTGCTCTTCTTGGATCATTTACAAAAAGCAGGAAATGCGGCGGACTTATTCCCGTCTGTGTGGCATAATAAAATTTCAAACGGCGGCGTTTGATTACCGGAGGAGGAGTTTGTTCAAAAGCATTATGCAGCAAACGGTTCAAAATACCGGTTGTAACAAGTTGTTTTGCAGCAAGATCAACGTCACAAGCCTTATGAACGAGTCGATTAACGTTATCTCCTGTCAATGCGGAAATAAAAACGATAGGGGCATAATTAAGAAAAGGAAGTTCCGAGCGAACCCATTTTTCATAAGATTTCTTATCCATTTTACCTTCCATCAAATCCCATTTATTCACTCCAATAACACAACCAGTACCTGCAGTAGAAATGGCATTAGCAATTTTTTTATCTGTAACAGTCATTCCTACCGAAGCGTCACAAAGAAGAATTGCAACTGAAGCGCGTCGAATTGCTTTTTCCGCTCTGTTGATCGAATAAAAATCAAGCTTGCTTTTTACGGTTTTCCCGCGTTTAATTCCTGCGGTATCGATCAATAAAACATCTTTCTTTTCAACATGTTCACCAATTTTGTATTCCCATTCAATGTTCACATCTACGGCGTCCCTGGTTGTTCCGGGGATTTTACTTACGATGGAACGATTTTCGCCGACGAGTTGATTTACATAAGACGATTTTCCGGCGTTTGGTCTGCCGACAATCGCGATAGCTGTTGGTCGTTCTTCTTCTTCAGGATCGCCTTCATATTTATCTGCAACTTCAGAAATAGCATCAAGTAATTCACCGATTCTCATACCATGCAAAGCGGAGAGAGAAAAGGTTTGTTCAAAGCCATAACCCGCGAAATCGATCCAAACGTCTTTAAACTCGTTGGTGTCAACTTTATTAACAACGAGCCAGACAGGTTTTCCCGTTTTTCTTAAAAGATTAGCGGTATCATCATCCATCGCGGTTCGGCCTTCAAGCCCGTCAACAGTAAACAGAATGAGATCCGCTTCCGCGAGAGCGAGTTCTACCTGATGAGTGATGTGCTGTTCAAGCTCATCCGGCTCTGTAACGAGTCCTCCTGTATCGATGAGAACGAAATGTGCGCCATCCCATTCGATTGGGATTTGTAATCTATCTCTTGTAACACCACTTTCGGCGTCAACAATAGCGATTCTTCTTCCGGCGATACGATTAAAGAGCGCCGATTTACCAACGTTTGGTCTTCCTACTATAGCAACTTTGTACATAATTAAAGGATTGGATTAATGGATTAAATCCCCTCTTGAGAGGGGTGCCCGCAGGGCGGGGTGTGTAATATTTGGATTAATGGATTATTTAATTAAACATTCAATATTCAACAAGCAACGAAGTAACACTGTACTCATGTTCAATATTCAATGTTAAAGTTAAGAGCAACACGCCGCGAGTGTTGAATATTTCTTTGTATTTACTTTTTTGATTGCTCATTTCTTGTTGAATATTTTTCTGTTAAATTACGATTACCGATTACTGTTTACCGATTACTGATTTATTGGGTTCCGCTTCGTGTATCATTTTAAGTCCTATAAGAACATATTGAACACATGTAATTATTGTTAATAAAGTAGCTGCATAAACGACTGAATTAATAATTCCAACGGATAATCCAAGCAGCAATACAATAACGCTGCACATTTGAAAAAAAGTAGTTATTTTACCAATTAATGAAGGTGTTGTTTTTATTTTTATATTTAAAAATCTATGGATCAATGTTCCGGACAATATGATCAAATCTCTCGTAAATACAATGAGAGGAAACCAAAAAGGAAATTGAAATATTCCAAAACCCATAGAAAAACTTAATGTTAAAATCGCCGCATTAAGCAAAATTTTATCTGCAAGAGGGTCAAGTAATTCTCCTAATTCGGTTTTTTGATTAAAATGCCGCGCAATAAATCCATCAATTCCATCCGAAATGGCTGCGAGAGCAAACACTGCAAGAGCAAGCCAACGCCAATACTCCAAGGCATCCACATCGCTACCCGTAAGTGACAACTGGCGGTGCATAAGCATCACGCCGACAAAAACGGGTGTAAGCAAGATGCGAAAAAGAGTTATCGTGTTCGCAGTATTTACTATTCTATTTTTCACTTAAATTTTCTATCGTATAATCAATTCTTTTTATAACTTTTTCTTTACCAATCGCCGCAAGAGTTTCAAAAATTCCCGGACTTGCCGACCTGCCTGTAACAGCCACCCGTAACGGAT
>JAUVKG010000235.1 GCA_030596365.1 Chlamydiota bacterium
ATATATTATTTTTACCAAACGAGACAAAAAAATTCCTGTCGGCAGGTATTCGTCGCGTTAATTCAAATTCAATTGAAAAATCCGTGGATTGATTGAAATTCCCGCCGGGAGATAACCATGAAGAAACAGGTGTTCCATCCATTAAACATTTTCCTGAATACACTCCTGTGCTTGTTACGGTTGACGGACCGTTCGCGTGGGAATAATCGATAGGAGCTTCCGAACCTGTTTGTCTGCCGATAGTTTCGTATTGGAAATTAACATCACCGCTGCCTGTAACCGTAAAATTATCTTTAAAAATAATTTGCGATGCTATAACCTGCGATACAAGAAATAATGATAAAAGAAAAATTTTCATAATAAATATATGAAAGTCAAAGGTTAAAGGTTAAAAGTTAATAGTTAATAGTTGTTAGCTTGCCCAGCCAAAGGCGGGGTTAAGAACCACCCCGCCCTGCGGGCACCCCTCCTTGGTAAGGAGGGGAGTTTACACACCCCGGCGTGCGCCACCCCTCTCAAGAGGGGATTTTATTCAACATCCAGCATCCAGTATCAAGCATCCAGCATCAAGTATCCAGCATCAAGTATCCAGCATCATTCCCCCTTTTCTAAAGTGGAACATCCCGAGTATTCCCTCGGGAGTGGGTTAGGGGGATTTATTCAAGTATCAAGTATCCAGTATCAAGTATCCAACATCAAACGTCAAACGTCAAACGTCAAATTTCAAATTTCAAACATCAAATCTTAATAATCTCCATATCAAATATTGCGGCAAATTTTTCAAGCTTGCTGCTTATATGACCAGTGCCGATGGCACAATGATGTGCCGGTCCCGCCATGCACCATTTATTCATAAATTCTTTGGCAGGCATATCGAATTTATATCGACTGTTTGTGTTACCAATTTCAAAGATCGGTCCGGGCACTGATTCACCTTCCGTCACGAGCAGTTTAAGTTTTCTGTCTCCATCCTGAACAACTGCAAGCAAAGTAACGGGACCATTTTTTACCCGCATTTGAATTGATAATCCTTTGCCGGGTTTGCCATGATAAACTGATAGGGGAACAAGCTTGACCTTATCTTCCGCGATTGCAAAATGTGCGGGACCATCATGTCCGAACATAATTATGTCTTCATTAAAGTCCATCGCGTAGAGTTCTGAAAAGGAACCGCCAACACCGAATTCATCCATGATTTTCATCGCCTGAACATTTTTTATTTCACACTCTCCGGCGATTGGGATGTGATGTGCGGTAAGCAAAGTATTTCCCGCGATTACAGAAGTAATAATATCCTGATATTTATTTCCATCAACGCTGTCATAATAATAAGCCATTGAACCAAGCTGATTTTTCTCTATGAGAATGTCTAGCGCAACAGATGTCTTTGCCGCGCGACGGAGTTCATATTCGCTGCATTCATCATCAACAATAAATTCTTCATAGAATTGTTTGACTTTATCATCAATCTGCTTTTCAGTTACGTTTTCGCGATACTGATTTAGTTCGCACATTTCAAGTAATTCAAAATGATTGCCAAAAGTGGCAGACTGCTGTGTTAAATCACTGTAAACATCAAGCATCCCGCAGTAATAATGACCCAAAACACCTACTCGATTGTTCCTTATTGCTGCTGCAACATTAGCCGCGTCAACCCAGTCATGGATTTCCTGCCATGCGGCATCATCGTCAAGCCAACCGGTAACGAGATGAAATTTAATGCCGGCGCGATTAAATACGCATGCTATTTCCGGTGCGCTGCATGCCTGACAATTTGCCAGCCATTCACCTGTCATAATTCCTCTATCGCCAATAGAGTTGAATTTATCAAAATCAATAGATTTTACCGGCTGCATATTAAGAACAACAACGGGGCAATGAGCTTTCTGTACAACAGGTAAAACTGTATGGCTAAGCGCGTAAGTAGAAACATAAAGAAAAATTATGTCTACCTGATTTGCAGCAAGAGTATTCGCGGCTGATCGCGCGTCAATTGGATTATCGATTAACCCGACATCAACCACATCAACTTCAAACGCTTCAATTTTAGTTTTGATTAGATTTTGATATTTAATCAGTTTATCTTTTAAACCGTCAAATTGATCCCAATATGTATCAAGACCAATACCGAAGAGTCCAATTTTAGCTTGAGTTTTCATTTTAAAGTTAAAAGTTAATAGTTAATAGTTATTTGTTAATAGCTTGCCCAGCCAAAGGCGGGGTTAAGAACTACCCCGCCCTGCGGGCAGCCCCCTGCATACGCGTGGTCAGAGACCCTCCTTCGTAAGGAGGGGAACTAACACTGGGGTCAAAGGTCGAAGGTTAAAGGTCAAAATAAATGTTCAATGTTCGATGTGAATGCAAAGCGTTACTTCGTTAGCAATGTTCGTGAAGCGCCCGGAGGGCGTTAATGTATTATCTCTCCTACTTTTTACTTGAGAGTTGAGAATTCGAAATTGAGACTTATATTAAAATATAAAAGAGAAGTACCAATATCGAATTTTCAACTCTCAATTCTCAAGTTTAAGAAAGTATAATAAATTCCCCTAGAAAAAAATGTGCCATTGGCGGGCATCAAGCATCAAGTATCAAACATCAAGTATCAAACGTCCAACGTCAAACGTCAAACGTCAAACGTTAAACTTATAAATCCCTGAGCCGACATCAAAAACAGCATATCCATCTTCCATACCTGTAAATTTTATTCCCTTAACCCGTAAAGCTTGTTTCCCGCTTTCTTTTACGTCAGTCGGTTTGCAGGCAGGAACATAAATTTTTGCAGTTGTGTTCACAGGAATCTCAACATCAAGTGAAAATTTATTTTTATTAAGTTTCCAGTTCGTTGAAATTTTACCATTTATAGATTTATATTCGCATTTTGATTTTGTTATATCACCCCCCGGAACGGGTTTAATGATAATTTTTTTAAAACCCGGTGCGGCAGATTTTATTCCGCCAATGTTTTCTGATATCCATAAATATACAGCGCCATAAGCATAATGAGCAAACGAATTCATACCGGCATCGCCGAATCCCTGGTCAGGCGTCCATCCGTTCCAACGTTCCCAAATTGAAGTTGCGCCATGTTTAACTGAGAAACCCCATGAGGGATAAGTATCATTAAGCAAAAGTTTATACGCGACATCATTTCTACCGATTTTTTCTAATGCGGTCATAATATCTTTTGTGCCCACAAAACCTGTTGAGAGATGATTATTCCGCTCCTCGATTTTTTCAATTAAATATTCCTCGGTCTTACTTTTTGCTTCACCGTCAACAAGATTGTTAACAATTGCAAGAATATAACATGTTTGCGTATCGCCTTTAATTATATAATTTTTATCAATGTAAGCTTTATTGAATGCTGTTTTAATATTCCCGAATAATTTCGTGTATTTTTTCGCATCAGATTTCTTGCCGAGAACATGTGCAATTTTTGACATCAAATCCGCGCTGTAAGCATAATAAGCTGTATAAATTACGTCGTTAGGTGTTTCAGCATTATGACTTAACCAATCACCGTAACAGTGATACTGTTTTGGCGGAAGAAAATTTCTGCCCGATTGTTTAATCATAAAATTAATAAATTTTGTCATCGAATCATATTGATTTTCGAGAACTGTTTTATCATTGTAAAAATCATAAATTTCCCACGGACATACTATTCCGGCTTCCGCCCAGGCAGGACCGCTGCCGGGATCAAGTAACGCAGGAGCAACAGCCGGATAATCACCGTTTGGATATTGACTGATTTCCAACTCAATAAGCCATTTCTCGAAAAACTTTTGTACATCAGTTATCATTGCCGCTGTACGAATATATACCTGCGCGTCACCTGTCCAACCGAGACGTTCATCCCTTTGCGGACAGTCTGTAGGGATATCAACAAAGTTCATTCTCTGAGTATGATAAATATTACTGAATAATTTATTTATCATTTTATTTGAAGATTCAAACTTTCCAACATGTGGAGTGTCGCTGCTGATGAACATTGCTGTTACATCTTTTGCGGAAGGTTTTTTAGAAGCACCGGTGATTTCGAGATATTGGAAACCGTGAAACGTAAATCGAGGTTGATAAGTTTCTTTTTTATCGCCTTTACAATAATAAATATCTACAGCATAATCACCGCGCAGATTTTTTCTGTAAAGAGTTCCGTCAGGATTCAGCATTTCAGCATGCTTTAATGTAATCTTCCTGCCGGATTTTTCACTGACTGTTACAGAAACAAATCCGGAAATGTTTTGACCAAAATCAACAACGTAAACTCCGGGCTTAGGCTCAGTGATCTTAACAGACTTGTATTTGTGGATTATCCGGACAGGTTGCGCGGGCTGCGCTTCGAGTTTTACTTTCGGCTGTTGCATTCTCCATGGAACACCCCATCTTTCATCATTAAAATCAGGCTTGCTCCAACCGGAAATTTCCCTGCGGGCGTCATAAACTTCACCGAACATTATATCTGCTTCAACAATTGGTCCGGTAGAAATCCGCCAGGTTTTGTCGGTAGGAATTATTTGTTTTTTACCATCCTGATATTCTATAACAAGTTGAGCGTTCAAGAGGGGATTATTACCATAATGAGCTTTTTGTTTGTTCCATCCTAAATGACCTGCATACCAACCGTCAGCAATTATGCATCCTATTGCGTTATCGCCCTTTTTCATATTTTTTGTTACATCATAACCACTATAATAAACATGTTCATTATAATTTGTCCAGCCGGGTGATAGGTAATCATCTCCAACGCGTTTACCATTTACATAAGGCTCGTAAATTCCAAGTGCGGAAACATAAAGAACAGCGCGTTTAACCGGTTTTGAAATGTGTGTTTTTTTTCGGTAGTAAAGCGCGGGATTGCCGTCAAACCGATTTAGTTTTTCATCGCGAAGTACTCCTGTCCACAACCATTCTGCTTTCCAGTCGGAAGGTTTCATAGCTCCGGTAGTGAAAGAAGTTGTTTTCGACCAATCTCCTGATTTATTATTTTCGTCCCAGAGCATAATTTTCCAAAAATATTTTGAGAACGAGCGAAGATTTTTCCCGGAATAAATCACGGCATTATTTTCAGAGCTTCTTATTTTTTTGGAATCCCATATATCGCCTTTGTTCTTTAAAATATTTTCTTCAGTTAAGGAAATGATAATACGATAAGCAGATTGCTTTTTA
>JAUVKG010000301.1 GCA_030596365.1 Chlamydiota bacterium
AATACGGTAATTGATGAATTTGATGACAATGATTTTTCCACATATTCTTTTGGCGCACTTACCGGCATTTCGGAAAGTAACGGTGCTTTCTCTGCCACTTCTGTAACAGCCGACCCTTTCTTTTGGAAAAATTTATCTCCACCTGTCAATGGGAGTACTTTTAATACTGTTATCGTACGTATGAAAACCGATTTTAAGAATCCGTTTTTAACAATTTATTGGGAAAATGAAGATGGTGGATTTGACGTTACACGTAAAGCAACATCTTCAAACGTACGTATAGAAGGTGATTGGATGATTTATTTTGTTGATTTGAATGACCATAAGAATTGGATGGGTAAAACAATCAAAAAACTTCGGATTGATCCTTTTGACCTTAATAATAAATCTGTCGAAGTAGATTACATAAAAATACTTTCCGCAAATGGTAACGGAATAAATGTATGGTCAAGCGGTAAAACAGCCATGACTCCTTTGGCTATCGGCAAAAGAACAAAAGATATATCATACGATGGAATTAAACTTGAGTCCGGGAATTTTTATAATTGGCGTATGAAATTCCGGGACAGTAGTGGTTTAGAAAGTCCCTGGTGTGATTGGAGTAAATTTCATTATGTCGGGGAAACGCCATAACCTTTTACTATTTATTATTTTTCAATCATTAATTTTTATATTTTTTTTGGGGATAAAATAGAAACTAATAGCGCAACAAGTAGTGAAAGCCTGTATTTTTGCACAGCTAACAATTCAGCAACTATATTTCTTCAAAACATTCTAAACAATTGGAGAACGCTAAATGAAAACAATTTTTTATATAATGTTTCTTCTCGCCATCGTGTCGGGAATTAAAGCCCAAAAAACACAAATGAATTATCCAATAAAACCCGTTCCGTTCACTGATGTTCAGCTCAACGATTCTTTTTGGCAGCCAAGAATTGAAACCAATCGAGTATCTACAATTCCTTTTGCGTTAAGAAAAACTGAGCTGGCAGTTAGATATCTTGACGCCGCGCGCCACAAAAACCTTAATTTGTCAAACGCGCCAAAAGTGCCGTCAGTGCATCCTGGCGCTGTTGCTTCGGATTTATACAAAGTAATTGAAGGGGCAGCATATTCCTTGCAAACGTGTTATGACCCCGAACTGGAAAAAAAGCTTGATGGAATTATCGAAATTATCAAAGACGCACAGACGACAGATGGCTATCTTTATGTTGGCAATATTTTAGGAGGCAAAGCCGAAGATAGATATAAAAACGTTCTGTTTAGTCACGAACTTTATAATGTCGGTCATCTTTACGAAGCGGCCGCGGCTTATTTTCAGGCTACCGGAAAGCGGAAACTGCTTGATGTTGCTATTAAAAGCGCTAAACATATCAATAAAGTTTTTTTCGGCAAAGGCGGAATTAATCAGGCTCCCGGACATCAGGAAATCGAAATCGGACTTGTAAAACTCTACCGTGTTACCGGCAATAAACTCTTCCTCGACATGGCCAAAAAGTTTCTTGATATTCGCGGAATTACTTTCAAACTTGAAGGCAAAAACGCTTTTTACGCGCAGCAGCACAAGCCGGTAGTAGAACAAACCGAACCTGTTGGTCACGCGGTCCGCGCTGTTTACATGTATAGCGCCATGACAGATATTGCCGCGCTTACCAGCGAAGAACTTTACATAAACGCCATTGACATCATCTGGGGAAATATGGTTAACAAAAAAATGTCGTTAACCGGCGGACTAGGCGCCGATGGGAGTTTCGAAGGTTTTGGAGTCGATTACGATTTGCCGAATTTGAGTGTTTATAATGAAACGTGTGCGGCGATTGCCAATATGTTTTGGAATCACAGAATGTTTTTGCTTCACGGCGATGCGAAATATCTTGATGTTTTTGAACGTATTTTGTATAACGGATTTCTCTCCGGCGTAAATGTTGAAGGAATCAAATTCTTCTATTGTAACCCTTTGGAAGCAAATGGGAGATATATTTTCAATGCCGGTAAACAAGAAAGATCGGAATGGTTCGTCTGCGCATGCTGTCCGGTAAATATTGTCAGAACTATGGCGCAGTTGCCGGGATACATGTATGCACACGATAAAGATAATTTGTTCATTTGTCTTTACGGTCAGAACAAAGCGATCATTCCTTTCGCGAAAACTAAAGTTGGAATTGAGCAAACAACTGATTATCCCTGGAACGGAAAAATAAACATTATTGTAAATCCGGAAAAAACTGAAACGTTTTCTTTAAGGCTTCGCATTCCGGGATGGTCGCAAGACCAACCGATCCCGGGAAATCTATACACAGCAAACCGCGAAGCAGGAGTTTCGCGCAACGTTTCCTTTATCTTAAACAACAAAAAGATCAAACCTGAAATCACTAATGGATTTGCTGTTGTAAAACGCGAATGGAAAAAAGGTGATGTTATTGAACTCGACATTCCAATGCCGGTAAAAAAAATCAAGTCAAATCCAAAAATTAAATACAATAAAAATAAAATCGCATTTGAACGCGGACCTATAATTTACTGTGCTGAAGAAATAGATAATAAGGTTAAACCACAATTGATTTATATTTCTGAAAAAACAGAATTAAAACCTGTTGTTCTTAAAGATAATTTTGGAGAAATTATTGCCCTTCAGGGAAAAGCTCACGCAATTGCTGACAACATCGATAAAAATATTAAATTAACCCTTATCCCTTATTATGCCTGGAATCATCGTGGTATTGGCAGCATGTGTGTTTGGCTTTCGGACAATAAAAAAGATGTGATACAAACAAGCATCGCCGAAGCCAAATTTGCTAATATAAAAACGGCTTCTTCTTCTTATCCCAACCACGAATCTCTCTGGAATGTTCTGGAAGAGCATGAACCTGAGAACTCCCACGACACTCATATTCCCCGATGCACTTTCTGGCCGCATAAAGGAACTGAAGAATGGTTTCAATTTACTTTTCCAAAAAAGCGAAAAGTTTCAACAGTATCAGTTTACTGGTTTGACGATTCTGGTTTTGGTGGATGCAAAATTCCTGAGAAATGGTCGCTTGAATACAAAGATAGCGGCAAATGGAAAAAATTCCCGGTTTATGTAACCGATAATTACGGTATTCTAAAAGATCAATACAATGTAGTTCGCGCCGGTAAAGAGTTTAAAACAGACGCTTTACGAATAAAAATAAAATTGCAAAAAGGTTTCAGTGCCGGGATTATAAAATGTATCATTGAATGATGTTTGGTTCGCCTCCCAATTTCAAAAACTGATCAGCTTTTGAAAGAAGCAAACGATCCTGAAACGCCTTCGCTCATCGTCGAAAGAATCCAAAAAGCACGAAAACCTAAGAATGCGTTAATAGCTGATAATGTAATGAATCCAAAGAATGTAAAACCCGGTAGTGGCTTTAAAAATTTGTGATCGATTCGTGTTTTAGATCAGATGATAATTAGACGGCGACCGAAAAGGGGTTAGCCGCAAAGTGGCGTTAAAGTCCCCCCTTTTTTAAAGGGGGAATTGCTTTAGCTAACTTTCAGGATTCAGATGTTCGACCCTTTTCGAGTGTTCACTAATTTGGGCTTACTTGAAAAGGTATTTTGCAAAATTTAGCATTCGCAGATTCCCCTCCTTGGTAAGGAGGGGAGTTTTTTTGCCAGGCACTAATTAGCCTAAACAAATAAACTTACTATTCGTTTGCACATAAAGTTTTTACAATTCCATTGCAGTGTGCTAATATTTTAGCACACCACTTGACAAATCATTTCTAATATGCTAATATATTAGCACGTAATTCAAACAACTTAATTAATACATTTTATGATGCCGACATATTTATACTTATTTTTATAACTCTATTGAGCTGTGCTAATATTTTAGCACACAGTGTACTCATCCATTTATAAAATGAAAAAAATAACTAATAACTATTAACTATTAACTATTAACTATTAACTATTAACTATTAACTATTAACTATTAACTATTAACTATTAACTATTAACTATTAACTATTAACTATTAACTACTAATCC
>JAUVKG010000186.1 GCA_030596365.1 Chlamydiota bacterium
ATTATGGGCTTAATCGCCACTTTCCAGATCTTTACACAATCGTATATTATGACTCAGGGCGGTCCGATGAATTCTACTATGTTTTATGTTTATCATTTATTTAATACCGCTTTTCGTTATCTTGAAATTGGAACTGCATCATCAATGTCTTGGTTTTTGTTTGTTTTTATTTTTGGACTGACAATGTTTCAATTATGGCTGTCAAAAAAATGGGTGCATTACGGGGGGGGAGTGATCGGTCTCTTTGAGACCGAATCCCGGCAAAACCGGGATGGTAATCGGTATTCGGTATTCGGTATTCGGTAAATAACTTGGATATGAACATGAGTACATGTTACTTCGTTAGGAAATTTCGGGTGAAATTTAGTCTTTTTTAAACTTGAGAATTGAGAGTTGAGAATTCGCGAAGCGCCCGGAGAATTTCGGGCGAAATTGAGACTTATAATTAATAACCAAAGAGAAGTTCCAATATCGAATTCTCAACTACCAAGACTAAAGTGAAGAAAATCCCCCTAACCCCTATTATAACACACCCCGGCCTGCGCCCACCCCTCTCAAGAGGGGATTTTGGGGAACAAGAGGGGGAATAATAAATGGGAGTTATGAAATAAAACAGGTCTTTTAAGTCCTTAAAATCTTAAATCATAAAGCAAGGTGCAAATAAAATTGCCGTAACCGGCAACTATAAATTATTTTGTTACTGCAAAAGAATTTCCTTAGACTTTTGACCTTAAACTTTAAACCTTAAACCGTTAACTATTAACTATGAACAGCAGAGAACGTATAAAAAAAATTATCGGTGGCGAAAAAGCTGATCGCTGTGGATTCTGGCTTGGAAATCCTCACGAAGATACATGGCCAATCCTCCATAACTATTTCGGAACTGAAACCGAAGAAGAACTTCGTCTGAAACTTAATGATGACCTTCGATGGATTACTCCGCAGTTTATGCATGGTGTCTACAAAAATCCTTCAGGACGCGGGCTGTTTGATGAAGGACTTAACAAAAAAATGCACGGCGCTGCAGGACCTTTGGCAGAATGCGAAGACGTAGCCGAGGTGAATGATTATCCATGGCCAAATCCGGATTATTTATATTTTGACAAATGTCTTGAAATTATTCGAAATGTTGGTGATAAATATCGCGCAAGTGGTTTCTGGACTTGTTTCTATCACAATATTATGGATCTATTCGGAATGGAAAACTATATGATTAAAATGTACACTCACCCGGAAGTCGTTCACGCGGTAACTGATCATGTATGTGAATTTTATTATGAAGCAAATGAACGGTTCTTTGCGGCAGCAGGTGATATGGTAGATGGATTTTTCTTTGGTAACGATTTTGGAACTCAACTCGATTTGATATGTGGTCCTGCTCAGTTTGATGAATTCATTATGCCGTGGTTCCGCCGATTTACACAACAGGCGCACAATCACGGATATCAGGCTATTCTTCATTCCTGCGGAGCAATACACAAAGTAATTGACCGCTTAATTGAGGCAGATGTTGACTGCCTGCATCCTCTTCAAGCCAAGGCTGAAAATATGGACGCGGAAACTTTATCAAAAGATTTCAAAGGGCAAATCGCTTTCATGGGAGGAATTGACACTCAGGAACTTCTGGTAAACGGTACACCTGATGAAGTCGCGGAAGATGTGCGCCGTGTAAAAAAAATGCTTGGACCAAATTTGATTGTAAGTCCCAGTCATGAGGCTTTACTTCCCAATGTGCCGCCTGAAAACATAGAGGCTATGGCTATGGCGGCAGTAGAATGAGGGAACGAATATGGTAATTACTCATGATTTAACAGCAAATATTTGCATATACTTACTCTTGACATTTCTTAGTGTTTACACTATAATACTCAACATATGTTGTGTTACTAACTTACTTAATATATCTAAATAACAAGAATTTGCTTTAATTTTATAACAAACTAATTTATGACTATGGAAAAATGTGAAAAAAAATATATTGTTCACTTCGGAGCCGGAAATATCGGCCGGTCTCTTGTAGGACAAATTTTCTCGAATGCCGGCTATGAAGTTATCTTTATTGATACAGTTCCGGAAATTATTGACGCGCTGAATTCTA
Organism: Chlamydiota bacterium; assembly: GCA_030596365.1. Lineage (GTDB taxonomy): Bacteria > Auribacterota > UBA3054 > UBA3054 > B51-G9 > B51-G9. Next base: position 2,099 of record JAUVKG010000186.1, read on the forward strand.
AGAGAAAATACAAAGTAAAAATAAAAGACTCTTTACCTGCAGACACTCAAAATGAATTGTGGGTTGAAAATGTATGCGGAATATCCGCTTTTGACGCTGAAGCGGTTAGTGATGCCGTTGCCGGTGCTGAATTGATTAGTACGGCGGTAGGAGCGACTGTTTTGCCGCGAATATTTCCTGTAATAGCCAAAGGCATATTAAAAAGGGAAAGTTCTGTATCGATATTATTTTGTGAGAATTTGCGTGGAGTATCAGAGATTGCCGAATCGGAAATTTCTAAACTTTTACCGGAAAATTTTGATATAGAATCACGCGTAGGATTTGTTACTACAAGCATAGGGAAAATGGTTCCTATAATGCCTATGGAAATCAGCAAAAAAGATCCTCTTGAAGTTTGGGGAGAAGCTTACAATCAAATACTTGCTGACAAAGAAGGTTTTGTTAATGAACTGCCTGAAATAAAAGGCCTGGTATTAAAAAATAATTTTTCCGCTTACATGGATAGAAAATTATTCATTCATAATCTCGGACATGCAGCATCGGCATATTTTGGTTTCTTAAAAAATAAAACCGCGATATGGGAATGTATGGCAGATGAAAAAATCAGGGAAGAAACAAAACAAGTAATGCAGGAAGCGGGTCGCGCGCTCATTAAGCATTATCCTTCGGAATTTAACGAAACAAATATCAACGAGCATATCGAAGATTTGTTGAATAGGTTTGCAAATAAAATGTTGGGTGATACTGTATTTCGGGTTGGACGTGATCTCAAGCGCAAACTTTCTTCAGATGATCGGTGCATTGGCGCGTTGCGTTTGATTGTAAATAATGGTGGCAATCCTGAACCTGTGTGCCGGGTAATTGCAGCAGCACTTTGTTTTAAAGCTAAAGATGAGTCGGGTAATTTATTTCCTGACGATGAAGAATTTCATAAAGAATTGAATAACAAAGGAATAATTTTTATGCTTGCTGAAATATGCGGACTCGATGCTGAAAAAGATTCAAAAGAAATAGAGCTTATAATAAAAAACTATATTACACAAAAATAATATGAAAAAAGAAATTTATTACATCGGTAACGCGCATATAGATCATACATGGTGGTGGAGATGGATCGAAGGATATGATGAAGTGCATGCAACATTTAACGCCGCTTTGGAGCGAATGAAAGAAGATAAAGAATTCGTTTTTACCAGCGCGGTAGCATTACATTATCAATGGATTGAAGAGGAAGATCCGGAAATGTTCAAAGAAATTCAGAAAAAAGTTAAAAGTGGACAATGGCAGATAGCAGGAGGATGGTGGGTACAGTGCGATAATAATATTCCCAACGGAGAATCATTTGCGCGACAAGGATTATACGGTCAGTTGTTTTTTAAAAGCCGATTCGGGAAAATGGCACGCACGGGATATTGTGTTGACAGTTTTGGACATAACGGTCAATTACCGCAGATTTTGCTGCAGCAGGAAATGCGTGGATGGATTGCATGCCGGCCTGACGTTAATGAGTTAAAACTTCCAGCGGAGACTTGCGTTTGGCAGGGAGTTGACGGAAGTGAAGTTGTTTATTCCAGGCCGCCAACATGGTATTGCACCACTGTTCATGATACCGTATTAAATAAATACGAATTAATTAAAGAGCATTTAAAAAAATATCCGAGAGCTTTATTGTTTTACGGAATCGGCGATCATGGTGGCGGACCGACCACCGCAGACATAAAAAACATAAGGAAATTCATTAAGAATGACAAAGACATCAAACATATTTGGGGTAATCTTGATGAATTTTATGATGAGGAATGGGAAAAAGTCAATCAATTACCGGTTCATAAAGGCGATTTGCAATATGCTTTTCGCGGATGCTATACAACACAGTATGAAATAAAAAGATTAAATCGTTTGTGCGAGAATAAATTATATGCCGCGGAAAGTCTATCGGCAATGGCTTCAATATGCAAAAATAAATCTTACGCGGAAGAGAAAATCAGTGAGGCTTGGAAAGAACTTCTTGCAAATCAATTTCACGATGTTATTTGCGGAACGTGTCCTAAGGATGCAACTGAAGATTCCCTTAATCGATTTGGCTCAGTAATACATTCAGCTGATGGAATAGCTCATTTTGCGGCGAGAAAAATAACATCGGATTTCGATACGCGCGCTCCTAAAGGATATGATCGCACAATCGCGGTAAGTTTTGTAAATCCGATACCGCGCGCCCGGAAGATACCTGTTGAGATACATCCTGTGCCGATGGATATACTTAGAGAACGGCCGAAGATGGCTGATGCTAATGGCAATGAAATAGAGTGTCAGAATATATTATCGAAGCATAATCCATCTAACGGAAGTTTAAACAGAATACTTTTGGTTCCTGAAATTCCTGCTTGCGGAGCAAAGTTATATCACGCTGTAAATAACGATAAGCCGAAATCATCGTTTGGTAAGTTATCAATCACAAAAAGTATTTTAAAGAATAAGCGGTGGGAAATTCGAATTGACAAAAAAACAGGCGGCATAAAATCTCTTTATGATATTAAAAATAAAATCGAACTTGTCGAACGGGGAGAGCAAATAAATAAACTTCTTGTTTTAAAAGATTTGAGGGATACCTGGGGATCCAATACAGATAAATTTGATGATGTTATCGGCGAGTTTAAATTAAAATCAATAAAAATTCTTGAAGAAGGACCTTTGCGGGCTTCTTTCGAAATAAAACGTGAATATAATAACTGCCAAACCAGAGAAAGAATTTCTCTGTATCGTGACTTTGAATGGATTGATTTCTCAATGGAAATTATTTGGGCTGAATCTTTTAGAATGTTGAAAGCTTCGTTTCCTTTCGCTCTTAAAGAAACACAATCGCTTTATGAAATTCCTTTCGCGAGTATTGAACGACCGACTGATGGAACCGAACAGCCGATGCAGCGCTGGCTTGAAATAAAAGGCCGGAACAAGAAGAACAAAGTTTACAGAGCAGGAGTTACCGGCAAAACAATTGGCGCTGCAGATGTTAACGGCGGAGAAATAAGATTAACATTACTCAGGAGTCCACTTTATGGATATATGAACGGCAATGGAATGGATAAAGAAGTAGATTTACCTGTTAATGATCAGGGGCTTCATAATTTTGAATATAGACTATTTGGCGGAACTCGTGATTTGAATCTTCCTGAAGCATCTGATGATCTTCATATACCGAATGAGATTGTTTTTGAGGGATCTCACAAAGGAACAACGAAAAAACCTTCTCAATATATTTCTTGTGAGCCCGAAACAGTTAGTGTTTCATCGTTGAAACGAGCTGAAGACGGTAAAGGATTTATTGTGCGATTATATGAAACACGGGGAAAGAAAAACGAGGCAATTGTCAAAGGACCGCAAGGCTGGAAACCGATCAAGACTACTTTAAAACCGTTTGAAATCCAGACTTTCCGCTGGAGCAAAGGAAAGAAAGCTGTAAAATGTAATATGCTTGAGCAAAACATTTAATTTTCAAACCACATAAGGCACATAAGAACATATAAGGGTAACAATCTTAAAATAATCATTCAGCCGGATCTGACTACCACGTTTGACCAGTGGGGGTTTATGCTGCGCGTGAAAAACGGGAGCCTGACCAGTGTGGAAGGCTTAGGTGGTATCACCCAACCTGAGAATCGCGTGCCTATATTGCACCCTGATGATCACAATGTTCGCTGGTGCGAATTTCTCTGGATGCATTACACTGCCGTGCTGCTGACCCTGACTGAATCAATTAAAGCCGAACTGATTTTCCAAACTTGTGGTGGAGAAAGAAGGATAAAGGTGGCTGACCTGACACAGAAAGCCACACACCTGCAGACAGGAGACAATGGACGGCTGAATGTTGCGCTTTATGTTCCCACCACACAAGGGCAATTAAAGATTACTCCGGAAAAGGTTATCGCCGGCAGCA
>JAUVKG010000095.1 GCA_030596365.1 Chlamydiota bacterium
ACTCCCCCCCATAATGCACCCATTTTTTAGACAACCATAATTGAAATATTGTTAATCCAAAAACAATTATGAATAAAAACCATGCCATCGCTGACGCGCTTCCCATTTCAAGATATCTAAACGCGGTATTAAATAAATGATAAACATAAAACATAGTAGAATTCATCGGACCGCCCTGAGTCATAATATACGATTGCGCGAAGATTTGAAAAGTGGCAATTAAGCCCATAATCAAATTAAAAAATATGTATGGCGACAGCATAGGGATAGTAATATTAATAAATTTTGACCATACACCCGCACCGTCAACTTCAGCAGCTTCATACAAATGTTCCGGTATACCTTTAAGCCCTGCGAGCCAGATAATCATCCCAGCGCCAACGCCCCATAATCCCATAATTATGAGAGAAGGTTTACTCCACACAATATCCTGCAGCCATGATGGTCCTGCGATACCAAAAAAACCAAGAAATTCATTTAGCAAACCACTTGTCGGATTAAAAATCCACATCCACAAAATTGAGGAAGCTACCGCGGGAACAATAGCCGGCAAATAAAATAAAGTGCGATAAAAAGTCATTCCCTTTAATTTTAAATCCAATAAAAGCGCGATAGTAAGTCCTGCTACCAAACCAAGCGGGACGCCGATAACCATATAAATAGTATTCCGGAAAGCTTTCCAAAAGATAGGGTCCTGTGTGAAAATCCATTTATAATTTTCGAAACCGACCCATCGAGCCGGATTCAAAATATCATATTGGCAAAAGCTGATAATAATAGAAAAGAGGATTGGTCCGCCGGTAAAAATTGCGAATCCGATTATCCATGGCGAAGCGCAAATTATACCTTCGTACCATTGTTTAGAGAAATAATTTTTATCTGTTACGAAAAATAAATTCCAAAAGATTACAAACAAAAATAAAATAAAAAGAACACTGATATATGCAATAACCAGCCATTTCCACTTTATAATTTTGCCTGTTGAAGGATTATGAACTCTATCAAGAGCTTTTTGAACTACCTTTGTAGATTCATCAAGCGATTCCTTGGCAGAAGGATATTTATGGTAAACAGCTTTTTCATAAGCAATAACATGCTGAGTCCACAGTAATTGACCGACGGGAGTAACTGGTCTGTATTTCGAGTGGCGCAGTAAATCTACAGCGAGTCTGTATCCTTGTTTAAACGGCTCACCCAACTGGTGATTATTGAGGACATATTTTTGATAAGCGTATTCATTCAATTCATTTTCAAATTCTAATGAAGGAATATAAACTTTACCCTGACTCGCACTGTTTTCCGAATCTTCCGCCATGAGCATTTTTTTAGCTTTTAGCGAAGAAAGCCATCTGATCAATTTCCAGGAATCGTCTTTGTTTTTAGATGTGCTTGGAATTGAGTAGCACCATCCTCCAAGCCATGTAATAGGCTTAATACCTTTTTTAAGCCTGCTTTCAGGCATAGGAGCCGAAGCAGTACCGAAATTCATATTTGGTTTATAAGCAGCGATAGCTCGTAGAAAATCGCAAATATCGATTTTCATTGCAATTTTACCGGTTAAAAAAGGATCAAGTTCAGCAGCCTGAAAAGAAGATTGAAAAGCAGAAACTTTTTTTACACCACCAAGTTTATCATAAATCCTTACCATGAATTCCAGAGCGCCAACTGTTTCCGGGCTGTTTAAAGTACAAGTTTTCCCATCAGGGCTTATAAATTCCGCGCCGTTTTGCCATGCGTATAAATACAACCAACTGTTACCAAACATTGGAGCAAAACCGAGCTGCTTTATTCTATCTTTGGTATTTTTTTTAGTTAGTTTTATTGCATACTCTTCGAGTTCTTTCCATGTTTCCGGAGGTTTAGCATTACCGTTTTTATCAACCAAACCTTCTCGAATAAGCAAGTCTTTATTATAATAAAGTATTCTATCATCCACTTTTACAGGAATGCCGTAAATATTATTTTTGTAAATTACTTCATCGAGAGCCTGTTGAACAACATTATTAGTACTAACCGGATAAGCAATATTTGTTTTTCCGGTATCCTCATCAAGAAATTTATTTAAACTTTCAAAAGCGCCTCGTGATGCCCATTCGATAATTGCATTTCTCGCAAACATAATAATGTCAGGAGAAGCATCACCTGCGACACTGCATAAAAAGCGCTGTGGATCAGCGGTCATATTTCTCGAAGCGCTTTGCCCTATAATAATTTTGTATTGAGGATTTTCTTTTTCAAAATAATCCAGCACAGGCTGCATTTGAAGAAAAAGATTTCCCGGTGCCCACAAAATAAGTTCGGTAACATCTTTTTTGGTTTTCTCGCTCCGTAAAGGATAAAGAAACCAGAGAAGAAATCCAGCGACTAGAGTAACAATTATAAATTTCCAGAAGTTCATATAAATTTCTAATTTCTAATTGACCTAATTTCTAAATAAATCCCAAGGCACAATATCCAATTCCCAAATTTGATTTTTGGTTAATTGGGTGCTTGTTTAGGTCAATTAGATTAATTAGATCAATTAGGTCAATTTTATTATCCTTTCATGCCGGACAGAGTAATTCCCTGAATGAAATATTTTTGAGCGAAAAAGAAAATTATAATAACTGGAAGGGTCATTAGGAAAGAACCTGACATCATCATCCCGAAGTTACCGCCTGCCTGAACGTTAAGTGAAAATAATCCTAGAGAAAGCGGATATAAGCGATAATCACTTAAATAGATCAATGGTCCCATGAAATCATTCCAAACACCCATAAAAGTAAAGATAGCTATAGCAGCCATTGTGGGTTTAATCAGCGGAAGAATAACAAACCAGTAAATTCTAATGAAGCCACAACCATCTATTTTTGCGGAATCTTCAAGATCTTTAGGTATTCCTCTCATAAACTGAACAAGCAGAAAAATGAAGAACGCGTTTCCACAGAAAGAAAATACCCATAGAGGCTGCAAAGTATTATACCATCCAAACCATTTTATAATAATAAAACTTGGAATCATTGTTATTTGAGGAGGTATCATAAGTGTCGCAAGTAAAAGATAAAAACAAATGTTCCGGCCCGGCCATTGCAGTCTCGCGAAAGCATAAGCGACAACAGTAGAAGAGAAAAGAACGCCGATGATGTTAAGAATTACCAGGAACGCGCTTGTGCTGATATATCTCCAGAAAGGTATATATTTAAAAGTAGAGATATAATTTCTGGTAAGTTTTCCCCACCAAGCTTGGCTTTGCGAACTTTTTTTAAGATGTAAAGTAACTTTAATTTTATTGTCACCGAAATTGTATTGAGGTCCCTCGTCCGCGAGTTTTGTTTTCGACCACCTTTTTATTTTAATTTCATCATCCTGATCGCTCGGTACTTGCCATATAATACTGTTCCAATTATAATCAAAGAGATATTGAGTTTCCGCAGAAACATATTTTTTGCCACCGCCTTCAAGTTCTACATATAACCTGTTCCACGAATCATCACATCTGAATGCAAGACAATATTGAAGTAAATTACTGGCAGCGAAGGGCAAAGTAAATTCCGCGTACAAAGAAATTTCGTTTGTATTTTGGAAATTATAATGAATATTAGCATAAGGTAAAGCTTCTTCATTACGTTCTTCAATAAAAGCGGCATTTTGGTTAAGAGAAGTCCATAAAGAAGTAATAGCTTCTCCCAATGCAAGATTGTATATCGCCATATTATTATCTCTCGCTCTGCACAACTGAATTGAAAATCGCCTATAGCATTGATCTAATACATTATTAATCTCGTTTGTTGTAACCGAACGTTGAACTAATTGTTTAGAAGATAATGCCGTATTTGTCCAGTAAGATTGCGGGGTAATAGAAACCATTCGTTTCCATACGCCTTCAGCAACTTCATCTTCAGCGATTTGTTTTAAATTTTCCGGTACTTTTAAATCGATGTTTGTAACAGCGGTATAAATATCCGCAATCAATGCTTTCTTAAGTCTTTCATAATTCTCTTTACTGACATCTTCAGGTTTCGATGACTTCTTAAACTCTACCAGGTCAATATACGGCGAAATGACAGCCGGAACCGGAGTTCTTGGAAATAAACTTCTTCTTTCTCCAAACATTTCACGATCAACTTTTCCACTTGCTGAAATCATCCAGATAAAAGGAAAAGCAAACATAACAGCTAGAGCGATAAGAATGCTATGTTGACCGATTTTAAAGAATATTTTTTCTATAGTTTTACTTTTCATTTTAAATAGTTAATAGTTAATAGTTAATAGTTAAAAGTTAAAAGTCTAAAGGTCTAAAGTCTATTCCCCCTTTCCTAAAGGGGGTTAGGGGGATTTCCAAAAGTCATAAGGTCTAAGGTCATAAGGTCTAAAGGTCTAAAGGTCTAAAGGTCTAAAGGTCTAAAGGTCTAAAGGTCTAAAGGTCTAAGGTCTTAAGGACTATAAGGACTATAAGGACTTAAAAGACATATTTTCTCCCATAACTCCCATATCTCCCATTTATTATTTCCCCTTTGAAGGGGGATGTTCTTTACTTTAACATGACCATGAGTACATGTTACTTCGTTAGGCTTATTTCTTCCGCGAGCGCCTACGGCCTCGGGACAAGTTGTTGCTTATTTCTCTGTTTAATTTGGATTACGGATTACGGACCACGGATCACGGATTACGGACCACGGATCACGGATCACGGACCACGGATCACTGATCACGGATTTACTCCCCCCCATAATGCACCCATTTTTTAGACAGCCATAATTGAAACATCGTCAGCCCGAAAACAAGAACAAATAAAAACCAGGCCATAGCCGAAGCAGTTCCCATTTCAAGGTATCTGAACGCGGTATTAAATAAATGATAAACATAAAACATAGTTGAGTTCATCGGACCGCCTTGAGTCATTATATACGATTGCGCGAAAATCTGAAAAGTGCCGATTAATCCCATAATTAAATTAAAGAAAATATATGGCGACAGCATAGGAATAGTAATATTTATAAATTTTGACCATACACCCGCGCCGTCAACTTCGGCAGCTTCATACAAATGTTCCGGTATACCTTTAAGCCCTGCGAGCCAGATAATCATCCCTGCTCCAACGCCCCAAAGTCCCATAATTATTAAAGAAGGTTTACTCCACGTTATATCTTGCAGCCAGCTTGGTCCGGCAATACCAAAAAAAGCGAGAATAGTATTCAGCAAACCGCTTGCCGGGTTAAAAATCCAGATCCATAAAATAGATGAAGCAACAGCCGGAACAATAGCGGGCATATAAAATAAAGTACGATAAAAAGCCATGCCTTTTAATTTTAAATTTAGTAAAAGCGCTATAGCAAGACCGCCCACAATACCTATCGGCACACCTATCACCATATAAATAGTATTCCGGAAAGCTTTCCAGAAGATAGGATCTTGAGTAAAGACCCATTTATAATTTTCTATACCAACCCATCTTGCAGGATTTAAGATATCGTAATGACAAAAGCTCATAACGATTGAGAACAGTATAGGGCCACCGCCAAAAATCGCAAATCCGATTAACCATGGCGCGGCGCAAAGTAATCCTTCATACCATTGTTTGGAAAAATAACCTTTTTTGGTAGTAAAAACAGAATTCCATACGATAACAGATATTAACAACATCAACAGGATACTGAGATATATAATAACCAACCATTTCCATTCAATAATTTTACCTGTTGGCGGGTTATGTATTTTATCAAGTGCTTTTTGAACAATTCTTGTGGATTCATCAAGCGATCCCTGCGCGCTAGGATATTTATGATAAACAGCTTTTTCATAAGCGGTAATATGCTGATTCCACAATAATTGTCCTACAGGAGTAACCGGTCTGTATTTTGAGTTTGGCAGCATATCGATACCAAGTCTGTATCCTTGTTTAAGATTTTCGCTTAGCTGGTGATTATTGAGGACATATTTTTTATAAGCGTATTCATTCAGTTCATTATCATATTCAAGAGTAGGAATATATGGTTTCCCCTGGCTCGCGTTATTTTCAGCCTGCTCAGCCATCAGCATTTTCTTTGCTTTAGGAGAAGAAAGCCATCTAATCAATCTCCAGGCTGCATCAGGATTCTTAGACGCACTCGGTATCGAATAACAAAATCCACCGAGCCATGATATAGGCTTAATACCTTTTTTAAGCATTTTCTCCGGCATAGGTCCCGGCGCGGTGCCGAAATTCATTTTAGGTTTAAAACTTGCAATGACTTGTAAGAATCCATCAACGTCAATCTTCATCGCAACTTTAGCGGTCAAAAACGGATCAAGTTGAGCAGCCTGAAAAGAAGACTGAAACGCGAAAACTTTTTCCGCTCCGCCAAGACTATCGTAAACTTTTACCATGAAATCAAGAGCTTCAACTGTTGCCTTACTGTTTAAAGTGCAGGTCTTTCCGTCTTGACTCATGAATTCAGCGCCGTTCTGCCATGCGTACATATACAGCCAGCTATTACCGAACATTGGAGCGAAACCGAGTTGTTTAATTCTGCCTTTTTCATCTGTTTTAGTAAGTTTTACAGCATATTCCTCTAATTCTTTCCAGGTTCTTGGAGGTTTAGCATTGCCGTTTTTATCAACCAAACCTTCACGAATAAGCAGATCATTATTATAGAACAAAACTCTGTCATCAGCTTTTACAGGAATACCATAAAGATTATTTTTGTAAATAACTTCATCAAGAGCCTGCCGAACAACATTATTTGTGCTGATCGGATAAGCAATATTCGTTTTTCCAAAATCATCATCAAGATATTTATTTAAACTTTCAAAAGCACCACGTGATGCCCACTCGCTAATTGCAAACCTGTCGAACATAATAACGTCAGGAGACATATCTCCTGCCACACTACATAAAAAACGTTGCGGATCGGAAGTGAAATCTCTTGCAGCGGTTTGTCCAATAACAATTTTATATCCGGGATTTTCATTTTCAAAATATTTAAGTATAGGTTCCATATCAAGAAAAATATTTCCGGGTGCCCATAGCATAAGTTCGGTGACGCCTTTTTTTTGTTTTATCCCTCGTGCGGGATAAAGAAACCAGAGAAAGATAGCAGCGATAAATCCAACAATTATTAATTTCCAGAAGTTCATATTTTTATATTTTAGTTAAAAGGTTTATTCATATATCCTTGCTTCAAGGATTTTATTTATTAAACATTACTTCTTCAAATATATTCTTAAAAGTTCAAAAAATGACGGCGCATCAAGAAGCTCTATATCAGAATCCAATCTTTGGATTTCCTGATAAACCCGCAAATACCACGTCGGCGTTTTAAGAATATTACGATACCAATGGAACGGCGGAAGCCCCTGCTCGGTTCTTGAATGAATATTTTCAACCGTTACACGTGCCGCTTCAATCGGATCATCAAATTGAATATCGCGTGCGGCATAAATTACCGGCATATTATTGTGCAGTTTTGCTCCGTCGCCGATGAGCGGAACAATTCCGTTCGGGCTGAACTTTTCGTATGTGTCCAGCCCGTCTTTATTAAGCAAAGGACCATTTCCCGGAATAATAAAACCTGTAACAGTAAGTCCCCATTTTTTATAATATTCCGCACAGTGTTTTTCCCAGGCGGGAAGTCCGGATGGCAAGTTTGATATTTCTCTTGGTGTTTGCAACATCCCCGGTTCGCAATAACCGGCTCCATTGTCTGCGGCAACGAAGTAATCATTTTTTGTCGCGGTTTTTCTTATATAATCCATAACCATAGGTGCTCTTGCAGCAATAACAGGGGATATCGCCCACATCATGGGAATTCCCCCCCTGTTCGGGTCGTCCCAAATATCCATAGAGCGTTGGTAAAGCCAAGCCGCACAATCATAATCGCCAACATAAAAGATCAAATTTTGACGTTCAGAGTTCGTAGTTGGTAGTTGGTAGTTGGTAGTTCGATGTTCGATGTTGGATGTTCGATGTTGGACGTTCGATGTTGGATGTTCGATGTTGGAGATTAGCCCCCGCTTTTCCAATTCTTTTTCCGAAATCCATTTTTGCGGATATCCTTTTTCTAATGGATAATGTTTGTAAAATGAAGCGTTTGCCATAGCGCCGAATCCTATCGCGTCGGCATCCATAAAACCATTGTAAGCGCTAATGATTTTTCCGTATTCCCATTCGCTGGATACAGGATCATGGGAACAGCCGCTTTCAGTGGTATATTTATATGCCCAGGGAACAAAGCCGCCTATATGCAGCATTTTTGTTGTGGGACGCTGATTATAAGCGCTAAGGAGCAAAGCTTTTAAAGTATTTAAATCAGTGCCGGGCAGTTGTAAAAGATCATCATTTGGCGCTTCATCATCCCAAACATGTAAATCGAAAAAGAAAGCTTTATTGCTAATGAAAAAATCATGATTTGTAAGACAATGATGATTTGGAACAGATTCCTGCCATGAATCTTTCCAGAAATAATCTACATAATAAGCTGCCCATTCAGTATTGCAGAGCCCGGAA
>JAUVKG010000018.1 GCA_030596365.1 Chlamydiota bacterium
AGTTGCAAGGGCAGGTTTTGACAATGGTAAAATAATATGCCAATAAATTCTCCATTTTGAACATCCGTCAATAATCGCGGCTTCTTCAAGTTCTTTTGGAATAGCGAGGAAGAATTGTCTTAAAAGAAATACTCCAAAAGCGCCTGCGCCGGCAGGAATTATTAATGCAAAAGGAGTATCAATCCAGCCAAGTTTATTTAAGATCAAATAAACCGGTACGAGAAGGATTTGGCCTGGAATCATCATAGTGCCGATAATAAGAGCAAAAGTAGTTTTTTTGCCCGGGAGTTTCAATCGAGCGAGAGCATATGCTGCCAGTGAATCGACAAATAAAACGAGAAGCGTAACAGACGATGAGATAAAAATACTATTAAAGAGCCATCTGAAAATAGGTATTTCTTCAGACGAACCGAGAATTTCACGAAAGTTATCAAGCGTCCAGTGTTTAGGAAGCAAGCTGTCGAAATGCAGGATTTCTGAGTCAGGTTTAAAGGAGGTGATAAAAATCAAAGCTACCGGCAGCAAATATAAGAAAGAGCCGACAATAACGATAAGCCAGATTAATTTTTTGTTCATAATGTTGTTTCAGGTGTCAAAAAATAAATTTCAAATTTCAAATTACAAATAAATATCAAATTACAAAATCCAAAGCACAAATTTTTATTTTTCTTTCAAGAATTTAAAGTTAATAATGGAGATAGCGGCGATAACCATAAAGAGCAGCCAGCTCATTGAGGCGCCGTAACCCATTCGATATTTTGTAAAATCGGTTTCATAAATATATTGCGCGACTACGCGTGTTGATTGTTCAGGACCACCGTTTGTAATAACAAAGATTTGACCGAAGACCTGAAAAGCTCCGATAGTCGTTGTAACAACAACGAAAAGGAAAACAGGTTTTAAGAGCGGCATAGTAATATTTAAGAATTGCTGAAATTTGCTTGCGCCGTCAATAGACGCCGCTTCGTAATAATGTTCCGGAATGCTTTGCAGACCGGCAAGGAGAATAATCATAGATCCGCCGACTGACCACCACAGAGTCATAAAGACAATAGATTTCATAGCTACGGCAGGACTTGTAATCCAAGGGACTCTATCTAATCCGAGTTGAGTAAGGTAGGCATTAAAGAGTCCGAACTCGGAACTGAAGAACCATCTCCAGAGGATACCTGCCACACTTACAGAAATAAGAGTCGGCAGAAAATAAGAAGCGCGGAAAAATGATTGTTTTTTAAATGGAAGGGAACTAATACCTACAGCAATCATCAACGCGATAAAAAGTTTCAAAGGAACCATCATAACAACGAATCTTGAAGTTGCCCAGAAAGCTTTTTGAAAGTAAGGATCTTTTATAGCTTCGAAATAATTTCCGAACCAGATGAATTTTGCAGGAACGGCCGACAACATTTCCCATCTGAATACACTTAATCCGAGTCCATAAACAAGAGGTACAATAATAAAAGATAAGAATAAAATTATATAAGGGAGAAGGAAAGTATAGCCTGACATTTGATTTAGAAATCTTCTGTTTTCCTTTGAGCCATAATTATAAAATAGGATTATAGCGAGAATAATTCCGATTGGAATCAGGTAGAGCAGCAGATAATAAAGATTGGTGTCTGTTTTACATCCCCCTTTATCCCCCTTCAAAGGGGGAATTTTTGCGGAGGTTTTCATTTCTTTCTGTCTTGCGATAGTTAAGTTATATCTTTCAGTCGCAATATCCATCGCTTCTTTAGCCGAACTTCTTCCTCTGAAAGATTTTTCGAGAGCTATGCCGAATTCTGAGATTAATTCCGGAGAAGTAGTAATAAGGGGTAAATAATCCGCGTAAGGAATTTGTTTAGAGAAAGTATATTGAGCTTTCATATTTTTAAATTCTTTAGTCGCGCGAACTTTTTTGCGTGCCGGTACTTGTCCTGCAGCCGCCCATTTAATACTATTATCTGACAAGAATTTAATAAACTTCCATGCCGCGTCAAGTTTTTTACCTTTCAGCTGCGGACTCATGCATAAGTTATGCGAGTTACAAAAAACGGCGTGTTTACCGCTAAAAACCGGAAGAGGAGCCACACCATATTCGAGATCTTTTTGTCTTTCGGCATCGTTAAGCATATAAATTCCTGTAAATACAAAACCGACTTTCCCCTGTCTGAATCCGAGCCATCCACCCATTTCTTCCGGTGGGGGCATAAGTTTTTCTTTGCTGACAAGGTCGGAGAAAAACTGTACAGCTTCAACGGTTTTTGGTTGATTCAAAATGCATTCTTTTGTATTTTTATCAATCAATCCGCCTTCCCAGAGAGAAATAACAGTTCTCCCGAAACCCGCGACATGAGTAATAGCGAATCCCCATTGGTCGGGTCGTCCATCGCCGTCGGTATCTTTTTTAAGTTTTTTCAAAGCGTCAAGAAATTCGGCTTTATTTGCCGGTGGTTTAGCGTTACCGTATTCATCAACGATTCCCGCTTCCCGGAAGAGTTTTTTGTTGTAAAATATTCCCCATGGAAACGCGTCAAGCGGGATACCATAATGTTTGTTGTTAATATCTAAAGCGCTCCAAACATTAGAATCTATGTCGGTAATATCTATACCATTGGTTCCGGAAGCCAAATCGTCTATCGGCCTGAGAAAGTTTGCTTCAGCAAATCGCAAAATGTTATCAGTATGAATAACAAAAACTTCAGGTGCACGTTCGCCCATTCCTGCAACGAACAATTTATTGTAATAAGTGTTCCATTTTATTCTTTGCATCTGAACGTGAATATCCGGATTTTCGCTATTGAACATTCTCACAAGTTTTTTCATTGTTCTGCCATCCGGTCCTGTAAAACCGTTCCAGAAGCGCAGGTTTACTTTTTTGGATGACGAGTTATCGCATCCCACGAACAGAAAGAGCAGACAAAACAACCACAAATGAACGCGGAGTTTTTTTAACCACGAATGAACACAAATGAACACGAATTTATTTATCTTTTTTTTCATTTATTAATTAAATTTTATCTGCTGATTAAATTTTAGTAAGTTTTTATTTACTTCGTGATTACGGATCACGGGCCGCGGGTCTCGGATCACGGGTTCCTTTCATCACTCCATTATTCCATTATTCCATTGCTCCATTACTCCTAATAATTGCTCGCGCTTGGAAGCGCGGCTTACTCATTCTTCATAATAGCCATTTCCCATGGGAGTTCGTTATAATCATAAGTGTCCGGAGTATCCGAGCTATCGAATGACTGGAACAGCATTTTAATATTATCTAAATCATCTATTTCAAGTTTTTGGTTATAGCCGCTGCGAATGAGTTCCGGATGGCTTACCTGAGAATAGTTTGATTTAGAACCATCTTCGTTAAACAGGTTTTTTGCATCAGCGAAAAACTCGTTTTCAGATTCTTCAACTCTTCGCCACGGTCCTTCGAG
Source organism: Chlamydiota bacterium (assembly GCA_030596365.1). Lineage (GTDB taxonomy): Bacteria > Auribacterota > UBA3054 > UBA3054 > B51-G9 > B51-G9. The sequence goes on from JAUVKG010000018.1 coordinate 3,423, forward strand.
TTTATCGGCAACCATAGCTATCATAAATCTGTTTCTTGAATCGGCTCAAGGTCCTTTACGCCGTATTAAATATCCGCCTTCAAGGAGTATTAGAAACAGGTTTTGTTTTTTAGCCCGGTAAACATGTTCAGCCTCAAACATAATCCATTTACCGGTTTCGTTTTCACCTTTAACCGTAAGTGCTATTTTTTCTTTAGAGTCAACAAACCCTTTCGGAAAATTATCTAAAGGGCATTCCATTCTCAGCACAGAACCTAACTGGTCAGGATAAAACAGATGTGCTTTTTCATCATCGCAAATTATCCAGAAATCTATCCAGAAATCATCATTGGATTTTCCTGTATGAATGTCTTGGGATTTTGACCATCCATGCAGGTTATTGATATCCGGATTTGTCAAATAAATTGGTATCAGGCTGGGTTTTTTGCCTGTATTGAGTCTGTGGGCAATAAGGTACCAAAGTTTTTGAGGTTCGAAATAAAAGACTTGAGGTGCGATAATGTTTGTGTCAAGAATTTCGCTCAAGTTATATCGTTTTGCATCAGCTAATTTTTCAAGTGATTCAGCTGTAACGTATCCGCAACCCATTCCATACACAACACCTTTTACAGTTTGTGTTTCTTTTTTACTTGTGTAAAAAACGTGATATTTACCGTTGTAGAAAACGATTGACGGATCTTTTACGGCAACATTATCGAAGGCTTCTTTGCCGCCTTTTTTTAGTATCGGTTTACTTACTTTCCAATTCATAATAGTTTGTTAGGTTGGTGCGGACAATTTACTCCGCTACGCTTCGTGGCATTTTTATGTCTCGCATATTGTTATTGATTACTCCATTATTCCATCATTCCATTCCCCATAATAGCCAGTTCCCATGGGAGTTCGTTATAGTCATAATTATCTGGTGTATCCGAGCTGTCGAATGATTGGAACAATATTTTTACATTATTTAAATCTTCTATTTCAAGTTTTTGGTTATAGCCGCTGCGAATAAATTCAGGATGACTTACCTGAGAATATTTTGATTTAGTTCCATCTTCATTGAACAAATTTTTAGCTTCAGCGAAGAACTCATTTTCAGAGTCTTCGACTCTTCGCCACGGTCCTTCGAGTTTATCGGCAACCATGGCTATCATAAATCTGTTTCTTGCATCTCCGTAATGCTTACATCCCCCTTTATCCCCCCCGGCATGCGCGGGGTCAGAGACCTTCAAAGGGGGAATTTCATATCCGCATTCGAGTTGAATAAGGTACAGGTTTTGTTTTTTTGCATGGAAAACATGTTCTGCTTCAAACATAATCCATTCACCGGTTTCGTTTTTGCCTGTAACTGTAAGGGCTATTTTTTCTTTAGATTTTGCAAATCCTTTCGGGAAATTATCTAAAGGGCACTCCATTCTTAAAACTGAACCTTTTTGGTCAGAATAAAATAAATGTGCTTTTGCATCATCACAAATCACCCAGAAATCTATCCAGAAATCATCATTTGATTTTCCCGTGTTAAGGTCTTGCGATTTCGACCATCCATTCGGATTGTTGATATCGTGATTTGTCAAATAAATTGGTGTCAGGTTAGGCTTTTTGCCACGATTGGGTCTATGAGCAAACATATACCAAAGTTTTTGCGGTTCGAAATAAAAAACCTGTGGTGCAATAATGTTCGCGTCAAGAATTTCGTTTAAGTTATATCGTTTGGCATCGGCTAATTTTTCAAGCGATTCAGCGGTAACGTATCCGCAACCAACGCCATACTCAATTCCGTTTACAGTTTGTTTAGCTTTTTTACTTGTGTAAAAGACATGGTATTTTCCATCGTAAAAAACGATTGAAGGATCTTTTACGGCAACATTATCGAAGGCATCTTTATTGCCTTTTTTCAGTATTGGTTTGCTTACTTTCCAGTTTTTGTAGTTCATGGTATTTCATGTGTCAGGTGTCAGGTGTCAGGTGTCAGGTGTCAGGTGTCAGGTGTCAGGTGTCAGGCGGACAATTTACTCCGCTGCGCTTCGTGACATTTTTATGTCTCGCATATTGTTATTGATTGGTGATTACTAATTACTGATCACTGTTTTGGGACGCTGGGGAACCCGGCATACGCGGGTCGCGGCAGCGTCCCTTCAACTGATTACCGATTACTGATTACTGATTACTGATTAGGGCTAGTTCCCAGGGTAAATCATTATAATCATAATCAGTTCCGATATTTTTTGCGTCAAATCCTTGAATGAGTAAATCCAAATTAAAATCTTCAATTTCAAGTTTTTGGTCATATCCGGAACGAATCAATTCGAAATGGCTGACCTGATCATATTTTGACGGTGAACCATCTGCATTAAAAAGGTTTGCCGGGTCACCCGCAAATTCGTTTTCAGATGCTTCAACTCTATACCACGGGCCTTCGAGTTTGTCGGCGACAACCGCGAACATAAATCTGCTTCTGCTGTCCCAATAATTTTTTCTTGTTGGATGCGGATAAATAGCTTCGAGCAAAGTCAGATATTTCTTTTCTTTTTTTACATAATAAGTATGACTTGCTTCGTGAAGTCTCCAACGGTCTTTTTCGTTCTCGCCGCGAATAGCGAGAACCGTTTCTTCTCTTGCGGAAGCGAATCCGTGTGGAAAGTTTTCTAGTGGGCACTCCATTCTAAACAACCCGCCTTCGTGGTCAGTATAAAATAAATGTGCTTTTTTATCATCACAAATGACCCAGAAATCAATCCAGAAACCGTTATGCGATTTTTTTGTTTTCAGTTCTTCAGGCTGCGACCATCCATTCACATTTTCGATATTATCGTTTGTCATGAAAATCGGCATAATATCCGGCCTACCTTCAACAAGAGTATGCGCGATAAGGTACCATTTTTTTTGAGGTTCGAAATAAAAGACCTGTGGAGCGACAATCACAGTTTTATAAATTGCATCGAGATTAAATCTTTCAGCGGACTGTAAACCTTCTAAAGTTTCTGCAGCTACATATCCGACAGCAGATTTTCCTTTGCTTAAAAATTCCGCCTTTTTTGACGCTTTACTCGTGTAGAACATGTGATATTTTCCGTTATAGAAAACAATAGTCGGGTCTTTTACGGCAACGTCATCGAATTCCCCTGTTTTACCCGGCAGGAAGAGAGGATTACTAACAGTCCATTTTTTGTATTGAAACATATTTTTACTCCGTTTGATTAAAATTACATTCTTGTTTATTTAAGCCGCGAAGCGGCGATAGAGTATAGCCCCACGTTTTAACGTGGGGTTTGTGCCGTCCCCACCATATCCGCCCTGTAGGGGCGGTACAACAATTGTTGCACCCCTTTAGGGTGCATGTGTTTGTTGGATAATTACCCCACGTTAAAACGTGGGGCTATTATCTTTTGCCCTTTTAGGGCAAGAAATCTCTAAACGCCAGATTCTCAATTCATTTCCCATAACAAATTAATTCTCCATTTTGTAGAGATAATATTACTTCTTTTTTGTCAGTTGCGGTGATACCGTATTTTGAAATATATCCCGGCAGCAAATCTTTATTTATGATTTTCCCATCTTGAATTCTTATCAGAGTAACAGCGGAAGTATCGCTATCATCTTTAACAACAAGAATATTATTATTATCAGTTATTGCGGCACGAATGCCGTAATTAAGTCGCCATTTAGTTTTCGGATTTTTTTTATTTTCAACATCGTAGAGTCCAAAACCTGTTCTTCTCATTCTACCTTCTATTAAACCATTGTATTTAAGGGACAAATCTTTTCCGAAATTATATTCAAAACTAATATACGGATTATATTCCGGATAGTAAGCACTGAAAACTGTCGCTTTACTTCCGGGTGGAATGCCAATTCTGTCATGAACTTTATTCAGACACTTTCCTGTAGAAAGATCGTATTTGGTAACAGGATAAACATTTCCGCCTTCAAAACACAGTTCGTTGTTTTTAATATATAAGAATCCCTGAAGGCTGACACCGTTACCGCATTTTTCAGAAAGCGTTCCGGAAGATTTATTAACCCATTTTTCTTTACCTGATACAGCATCTAAAGCACAAACATAAGTACCATCATAATTAGCAATTCCGGCAGCGGAGTAAACTATTCCATCTTTAACGACAAGTCCGCCTGACAGTGGCCATGTTGACATAATTTTGCCGTAAACATTTATTAAGCGTTTCGCCGGAGCGAGCTGGTATTTCCATAAAAGTCTTCCATCAGCAGCATCATAAGCATAAATATTTCCATCAGCAGAAGCGACAAATACGCGGCCGTTCCAATAAGCAGGTGCTGCAAAAATAGCAGCATTGGCAAATGCCTGCCATATTTCCTTTCCTGTAGCAGTATCAACAGCATGCAACACACCGGCCTCATCGCCACAAAAAGCAATATCTTCTGCAACGACAGCAGGAGTCAATGGCAAGTATGAAAGATCCGCGGTCCATTTTTTTATCAATTCTTTTTCGGGAATTATATTTTTAGCAGAAGCGTATTCTTTGACCACAGTTTTTGTAACATTATTTTGCTTAACATTAAGATTTTTGCTTTGAAAAACCAATCCATTTTCAACATTAATTTTCGCATTAGCCAAATTAATATTCCCGTAAAGGGAGAGGTTGCAATGACATGTCCAGGTACCCCAATGCAGCATACCATCAGCGATGATAATACCATCCTGGCACGGCGGGCGCATAGGAGCAATATGCGTAAGATTTTCATCATTCAAATTAAAAACAGCGGTACCCTCCCACACTCTGTAAAAAATACTTTCGGTACTGGCAGTCGCCCGGGTGCATTGCGAGCGCGGCGGATATTTCCCAAGTATTTTTCCGGTTTGGCAATCAAGTTTAAGGCTCATTCCGCTTTGATCTTTAGCGAGAATGAGTCCCTCGCTTTCTTTTTTTCTCATTTTCTCGACAAGTTTTTGGTCAGTAAATTCCAATATTTTGTAACCATCACCATCTTTTTCCCAATGAATTTCAATAAAAGATCTATACGGTCCAAGCGCGTAAAGAATATTATCATTCAAGATAACATGATAATTCCCATTTTTTCTTTTCCACAAAATGTCACCGTTATCGGTGGACATTGTCAAAAGATAAGGTCGCTGCGGACCTGAAAAAACTAAATATTTATCATTACATTTCAAATAAGTGTAAGTTGCGAAACCTTGAGCAGCAGCTTGCGCCATATAATCATCCCCGATAGCTTCGAGGGTATTTTTGTCAGATTTTACCCAGACATTTTTGCCATCAGTTTTATTCACAGCGACCATTTTTTCCCCAAAAACATAATAGAAAATATTACTTTTATTCATGCAAATCGCGCGTCCATCAATGTATTCGTTAGTCGTTTGATTTTTATACCAGAGAAGTTTTCCGGTTTTAATATCGAAAGCGCAAAGAGACTGTCCGAACATATAATTTTTTTCAGGGTTATTGAAATCATAACCTTTCCAGACACCCCATGGCCAACCGCCATAATCGCCATATTCACTTTTTAGTGTTTCCTTATGTTCTTCTCCGCCTATAAGGGCATAAAGTGTACCGTTATCTTTAGCCATCCATTTCCAGACTTTATCGTTACAGATATTTGTCGGTGCCACAATTTCTTTTAAGATTTCACCTGTCTCCGCATCGATAATTTTGCAGGATTCATCATCCGCGAGCAAAAGATTTTCGGGAGTAGCGATCATAGTATTTCTATGAATCATGAATCCTTCACTAATTTTTCTCCGCCAGAGTTCTGTTCCATTATAGTTATTAAGGCAGATCAAAGTATTTAGCATAGGGTTATGAATTTTATGCCAGGATTTATTCCCGAAAATTTTGAAAAGTTTTCCTCCTGAGGCTACAGTTACCGCGTCAACCGGAGTTGTTTTCGGGTTGGCAATAAATTGAGTCATAAAAGGAGCAACAGCTTTTTTATCAGACGAAAGAGGATTATTTCCGGGGCTATGGTATGGATGTGACCATTCATCAATCCCTTCAGGAACAGGTTTTACAATAGTTTTGTTTTTGTAAATAACAGTTCCGCCCGGTCTAACAACTCTGAGAGCGTCAGGATATTTACCGGCATTTTTATTTACGAAAACAACATCAGCGAGGTTATCAGCCAAGCTAATCATTGAATTTTTTTCACAATTAATGAAGATACGTTTTCCGAGAAGTTTTTTCTTAAAAGCTGATTTACGCGCGGCATCGGCATTTTTTTCATCAGAGAATTGTAAATACAAAGTCAGATCAGTATTATCAATCAACTCTGAAGTTTTCTTAAGATTCACATCGTTAATAATAACCGCGATACCTTTTTGCGGAAGAGCAAATACGAGATTAGCAAATAGTAATATTAATAAGAGATATCTTTTCATAATTGATTGTTTTATGCTTGCTGGAGAAAATTAATTTCATCCCTATAGCAAAAAGCATCGGGATAAAATAAATTTAAAATTTAAATTTTCTCCTCATTTTTAAATAATATATTATAAATAATAATTGATAAATAGTAAATAGAAATGGTTCAGGAATAACCGAAACAAGAAAATCTTGCGGTGGAAGTGGTTTGCGGCTGATTCGTACTTCATCAACTATTCCGTCAAGGTATCCTCTGCGAACACCATTCCGCATTCCGCTGCCTATTGTCCAGGGAGAGAAACCATTCAGATCAATACCTGACCATGGTCCGCTGGTACCTGCTTCACGTTCATAGACAGCATCGCTTTCTTCTTTAATATACAACTCAGCTTCTCTATCGGTGCCTTCATTATTGCGGTCATAAGTTACAGCTATTGAATACCATTTTCCTGTTTCAATAGTTGTAGTTTTTCCTTTTATAATACGGTTGTCGCCATTGTAATTTCTTGCCGTAACGACCCAAATATGCGCGTCATCCGGATTCAACTGAAGATTAAAATACGGATAACCATCAATACCAAGATTTCCTTCTTTACAAATTATACTTGGCCTTACTGTGCCGCTGCCGAGACTATGAAACATAACTGTTGCCTCAATTGTCCATCCTTCATTAAAAACGTAATTATCAATCCACTCGTTTCCTGTTGTCGAAAGATAATCGTCCACGCCGTTACATCGAAGCGCAAGATTGTTTGTCAGAGAAGTTCGTGGTACTATCAAAAAAGATGTGTCATCATACGCTACCGGCCTGGAATTAGCAGTTAGTGTTGACATATGACTACCATACTCTGAAAAGTCCATGTACCAGCTATCATTATCGCCATTATGCGCCGTTCCGTTTGTTCCCTCTTCGAATCTCCAGTAGGCCAATGTTTCCGGCATAGTATCCACAGTTCCCGGTAATGTGAGATACGCGAGTCCCATTTTCGGGACAAGAATATCGAAATAATTATTTTCCGGCCAAATTTGACTAACGGTTCTTTTAAATGGTTCTACTCTATTTGACCATAAATAACTTTGATATGGAATTTCGGAAGTCAGCATTTCCAATCGCGCAGTTGAGTCTAATTGGTCGCCCTGGATATGAATCGCAATGTTATAATCATTTTCAGTGCTTCTGTTAACTATCGCAATACGAACTTTGCCGTCATCATCAATTGTTCCAATGCTATCAATTTCGTAAACATTAGAGAGCACGCCAATGCCACGATATGATGTATAAACAGAATAAGTTTGCGATGTGGAAACTACTTGTATCAGTTTATTACTTGACATTTCCGAATATAATTTAACAATATAACTTCTTGGATTGATCGGCTCGGAATGAGCCTTCACAGGCGATACATAATAAGTAAAATTATGCGCTGCGGCCTGATGAACAAAATCGCCGTTTCTAATCATTGAATTATAATATGTAGCCGCAATAATTGCATTGCCAAATGTCTGTCTGCGCGGGGAACCATCCCACGAAGACGGTAGAATTCCCCACTCAAGAAGCGCCATTTTAACATTTTCAGTTTTAGTTCGGGACATTATTAAGTTACGTGAATAATCTATAAATTTCCCGAAATTATCGCTGGAACCCATAAAAGCTTTCTGAAGCTCCGGTATTTCTTCGGGAGTTACATAATCGCCATTGGGTCCATAGATGTAAGCGTGAGAATCTATCAAGTCAAAATCCTCACCGGATGTTTCAAGTATTTCATCTGTCCATTCGTTCCCCGGATCACCTTCTGTGTTGTGGTATCCATAAGCCGATGCGAGAACTTTGATGTTAGGATCGCGGCTTTTCATTTCTGAAACTATATCACTGAAACTAATTGCGTAATCAATTGAATTTGTGTGCCCGATTTGATAGCTTCCATAAACTTCGTTTCCAACTCCCCAATTAATTATATTATAAGGTTCCGCATGACCGTTCTGAGCGCGTAACTGTCCCATTGGCGTATTAGTGTTGCCGTTACAATATTCAACCCAGTCGGCTATTTCATATTTATCAATCTCCGGCAAATTAAATCCGACACCCATGACAGGAGTTATGCCGGTTAACTCACAAAACCTCAAAAATTCATCTAACCCAAATTGATTATCCGCCTGACCTCCCCATGCAGGATTAAATCTTGTCGGCCTTTCATCTATAGGCCCAATACCATCTCTCCAATGATAACCGCTTGTATAATTTCCACCCGGCCATCTTGCCATAGTAACATTATATTTTTTTACATTATCAACAGCTTCCAGATTATAAATTTCTTCAATACAGTCGGTTGGAAATAAGCTTACCTGGTCGATCCATACTTCCCCATCGCCTTCGGCCGTAATAATTAAATCGCCTATTCCGTATCTATAATTAAAATTAGAGGAAAATTTTTGGTAGATAGGTAATTCACCTTCAAAGCTCTGCCACTCAGTTGTTATCCCGGAAATAATAACTTCATTTAACGAGACACTTGTATTAGCATCCGCAAGTTGTATTTTAACCGTTACAGTTCCTGTTTTTCTGATAAAAAGTTTATATCGGTAATTCAATGTACGATAATCCGGCAGAGCGAGTTTTTGTTTAACGCCGGCTTTTTTACCTGAGCTCACAACTATATGTTGACATTGCTCACTATTAAACGGATTGCTCGTAGTAAGATCGTAAGAAACGCCGATTTCCTCATTTACTTTTTCCCATGGATAACCTACACCTGCTGTTTCCAGAACATCAGTAAAAACTATTCTGGTTTTACCTCCGGAATCAAGCTCCTGCCATTCTTCAAAAGAAGGATTAGCGAGATATTGCTCATAAATACCTGGAGCCATATCTCCCCAATGCTCTTCAAGAAAGCTTCCAAAAACAAGTTTATTTATTCTCCAGGAGGATTCATTTTGCGGATTCACTTCTACTGTTGCGTTATATATTGCGGCAAAAGAATTCAATGAAGCAAGAATCAGTATTATTAAAAGAAAGTTTTTCATTTTTATTTTATTAAGTTAATTGGAAGAAGTAAATTACATGTTCTACATATCAGGCACAATTTTTATTATTTCCGGAAATGTGAGATATGCAAATCCCATTTTCGGAACAAAAATATTGAAATAATTATTTGTTGATTGGATTTCATTAACTGTTTTTTTTACCGGATCCACGTTATTTGTCCATAAATATCTTTGATACGGTATATCAGAAGTTAGTTTTTCCAATCGCGCGGATAAATCTATCGGCTTACCCTGAATGTGAATCGCAATGTTATAATCATTTTCCGTGCTTCTGTTTACTATTGCAATACGAACTTTACCGTTATCATCAATTGTTCCAACACTATCAATTTCGTAAACATTAGACAACACGCCAATGCCCCGATAAGATTTATTCACAGAAAAAGTTTGAGATACAGCATCAACTTGTATCAGCTTATTGTTTGACATTTCCGAGTACAATTTTAAAATGTAAGTCCTTGGATTCACCGGCTCGGAATGGGCGCCCACAGGCGATACGCAAAAACTGTAGTTATGCGCTGCAGCCTGCTGAACTAAGTCGCCGTTTTGGATCAATGAATTATAAAATGTCGCCACAATAAGCGCGTTGGCAAATGTCTGTCTACGCGGCGCGTTCTTCCACGAATATGGTAAAATCCCCCATTCCAGTAGTGCGATTTTAACATTTTCAGTTTTGGTTCTGGAATTAAGAAGTATGCGCAAGTCATCTATAAAATCTTCAAAGCTTTCAATGGAACCCATAAAAGCTTTTTTAAGTTCCGGTATTTCTTCGGGAGTTATATTTTTACTTCTAGGTCCGTAAACATACGCATGCACATCTATCAGGTCGAAACATTCACCTGAAGTTTGTAGAATTCTATCTGTCCATTTATTCCCCTTATCACGTTTAGTGTTGTGATATCCATAAGCAGCCGCGAGGATTTTTATTTTATGGTCGCGGCTTTTCATTTCCTTAATTATTTCTCTAAGCTTCGTTGCATAAGGAATTGAATGTGTAAACCCTATTTGATAACTTCCGTAAACTTCATTCCCAACACCCCAATTGATTATATTATAAGGTTCCGTATGCCCGTTCTGAGCCCGCAGTTGTCCCATTGGCGTATTTGTGTTGCCGTTGCAATATTCAACCCAGTCAGCTATTTCATATTTATCAATCTCCGGCAAATTGAATCCGACGCCCATAACCGGTGTTATGCCGGTTAACTCGCAAAACCTCAAGAATTCATCTAACCCAAGTTGATTATCCGCCTGACCGCCCCAGGCATGATTAAGTCTTGTCGGCCTTTTGTCAATTGGTCCGATACCGTCCCGCCAATGATATCCGCTTGTATAATTCCCCCCCGGCCATCTAGCCATTTTAATTTTAAATTTTTTTACATGATCAATAGTTTCCGGATTAAAAATACCTTCTACACAATCGGCTGGAAACAAGCTCACCTGATCTATCCATACTTCTCCATCGCCTTCGGCCGTAATAATCAATTCACCTATTCCATATTTACGGTTAAATTTAGAGGAGAATTTTTCATTAAGGATTAATTCACCTTCAAAACTTTTCCAACAATTTGTTATTCCTGAAATAAGAGTTCCGTTTAACGAAACGGAATTTGCGTTAACATCCGCAAGTTCGATTTTAACCGTTACGTTTCCTTTCTTTCTGATGAAAAGTTTGTATCGATAATTCAGCGTTCGATAATCAGGCAATGCGAGTTTTTGTTTAACGCCGGCTTTTTTATCTGAGCTCACAATAACATGCTGACTTTGCTTGCTGTTCAAGGGATTATCAGTAGAAATATTATAAGAAACACCTGTTCCTGTAATTATTTTTTCCCAGGGATATGCAATACCGTTTGTTTTCTGAACATCGAGAAAAACTATTCTGGTTTTATTTTCTGTATCAAGCAGTTTCCATTCTTCAAAAGAAGGATTAGCAAGGTATTGCTCATAAATTCCGGGTGTTAAATCTCCCCACCATTCTTCTAAAAAACTACCAAAAAGAAGTTTATTTATTCTCCATGAGGATTCATTTTGTGAATTAACTTCTATTGTCGCGTTATTTGTTACGGCAAAAGAATTCAACGAAGCAAGAATTAATATCAGTAAAAGAAAGTTTTTCATTTTTATTCTATTGATAATGTTTACGTTAAATGGAAAAAATGAATTTTCTTTTATAATAAATGTCATAGCGATAGCGAAGATCCCGGCCCCAAAGGGCGTCGGGAATAAATAATCCATAGTCCTAAATAAATAATAAATAAACAGGGTTCCGGAATGGTAAACTTCGTGCTGTACATATAAACAAGATCTGTTGAATTGACATTTGGTTTAAAAGCGATTTTCATTGTACCCAATTCCGTAATACCAAAACCGGCTATTGAGTCGATAATTATCCCGTTAGTAATCGATAGTTCCTTTTTCCATACATTCGGGTCAGCTCTATTGCTCCACAGTTTGAAACCGTCAGGATAATCAGTTATGACAGCGTTATGCGCGACCCACACGCTGCCATTATCAGGATTAACTGCCACCGCACAGTGTCCCCAATGTCCCATTGGGCCAAGAGTATGTTTAACCCATGCGCCGCTTGAGTTTTCAAACAACACAGCAGTACTCGGTGTTGTTCCTTCATCGCGGCAGGCAATATAAGCTTTATCATTGGCATCAAGTGCGAACCCCATCTGTTCAGCATAAACGTTGCTTGTGGTTAGTCGCTCCCAATCGAATGATTCTGAGTCGGCACTGTCCTCTGTGCCGAACCAGAGTTCTTCAACTCCGCTCCGTCCCGAAAGAGCTATCCGGCGTTTGCCGTCTGTACCGAAAAGCAGACCGAACGGCCGGCGACATAGGTCAATAGATTTCGAAGCCACATTGATAGGGAATGGCGGCGATTTTATTTCAATGGACGAAAAGGAATCTACAGTGGTTATATCCACTAACTTGCCGTCATCACCGTCATCATTATACCAAAGCACGCTTGGTTTCTGGTTTAGTCCGATGGCTATTACACTACGATATTCATCAAAATTATTTGTTACTAT
>JAUVKG010000043.1 GCA_030596365.1 Chlamydiota bacterium
GGCGCTATAAGTAAAACAATAGATGATTTTCTCGCTTCTGCAGGAACTAATAGAGAAAATGTTGTCTGTACAATTACCACCGGAAGTCAAATCGTTGATGGCCTTGTTGATTTTATAAAATATGACGCTTATGTCAGTGAAGTTTCCGCTCACGTTGCCGGTGCGAAACACTATTATCCTGACGTTAAGTGCATTCTTGATGTTGGCGGACAGGACAGTAAAGCGATGCTTTTTGATGAAGATATGCAAATGTGGATGTCAAAAATGAGTGGAATTTGTGCTGCGGGAACCGGAGCTTTTCTTGACAGTGTTGCCGCAAAGCTTAATGTACCTGTAGAAGATATGGACGAGAAAGTCAACTACGATTCCAAACTTCAGGTTTCTTCAATTTGTGCCGTTTTAAGTGCAACATCAGTTAATAAATTTAAAAATCGTTACCCACTTGGCGATATTATTGGTGCGGCATGCAGAGCGCAGGCGAGAACAGTAATGTCCGGAGTTGGTGAACTTTTTCTTGATTATAAAGGTCCCATTGTTTTTCAGGGAGGTGTAGCATCAAATAATGCCGTTGGATATTATTTAAAAGAAATTACCAATAACGAAATCATTATTCCTGAATTTCATCAGGTTATGGGAGCTCTTGGTGCGGCTTGCCTTGCTACGGAACTTTACGAGAAGAAAAAGAAAAAAGATACAAGTGATGAAGAAAAAAGTATGTTTAAAATCGGCATGGATGAGCTGCAGCAAATAATTGAAACTATTGAAGATACTCCTCTCGCAAAAAAACTTGCAGGACTGAAAAACAAACTCTTTGTTTATAAAAAAGAAAACGGCAGCGAAAAAATCGGTATTCCAAGCATTAAACAAGTGAAAGAAGCTATTGGTGACGCTCATCTTATTCGCGAATTCACAGACCTTTTTGATACACTCATTCTACGAAAACCAGTTACCGATAAAGGATATTTTAAAAAATCAATCGCTATGCGCGCAAATATAACCCGCCGCGAACTTTTTTCAAGAAATAGAGACGTTCCGGTAGTGTGGAGAAATCTTTTTTATCCTCCGGAAATCCTTAACGCCTTCGGTGTTAGAACAATAACTCTTGAAACTTATGCTGCTTTTAGAGCGCGTAATCCAAAAAAACTTCAACGTTGTTTTGATAGAGCCGCTTCAAAAGGTTATTCGGCTGAAACATGCTCTTTCCTGCGTGTGCTTGAAGGTGATGAACAATTACAAAAACCTGATTTCGCTATTACAACTTCCGAACCCTGCCAGCAAGGTGAAAGAATTTTTTCCGATCTTGTTAGAAGTTACGATCTTGGTGATAAATATTACTCGCTCCAGACTCCTTATAAGTATAGTGAACACTCTGTTGAGCAATTGGTGAGCGGGTTGAAAGAATCTGTTAAAGCAATGGAAAAAGCATTTGGCTATAAACTTGAACACGATAAACTGGCAGAAGCATGTGAATTTTCAAATCAGGCACGGGAATATGCTATGCAAGCTAATGAAATCAGATTTACAAGTCCACCACTTATTCGCAGCAGTGAAGCAATATTAAACGCGCTTGTCTTTTCGCCGGGCTGGGGAAAGCCGGAATTTGCTGAACTTCAGAAAACTTTCCGTGATGAACTTATGGAAAGAAAAAAAGAAGTGGAATTATATACTAAAATTGAAGATACTCACAGGCTTGTATGGCTTCATCTTCCACCGTTTTACAGCAAGAAATTGATGAATTTTATTGAAGAAACTAACGATGCACCAATAGTTTTTGAAGACGTTAATCATGTTGGATGGGATCGTCTCGATGTAAATGATCCATTTGTAAGTCTTGCAAAAAAAATCTTAACCGTTGGTTTTCTCGATCCGGAACTCAGAGTTAAAAAAATTGCCGCCAGCGTTGCTCATGGAAAATTTACAGGATGTATTCTTTATAACCACATGTTTGGCAGATGTTCGATGGCAGACAGTAGTTTTATTAAACACGTGAAAGAAGAATTAAAAAAAGTTAAAGTTCCGCTCCTGGTTCTTGATGGCGATTGCTTAGATGAAACTACCGACCCTTGCAGCACATACACAAAAGTAAGCGCGTTTGTTGAAGCTCTGAATGTGAAGCGCTTCAATAGTATGTTCGGGAAGTAAATCTTAAGCTTGGAATAGTGGAATAGTGGAATAATGGAGTGGTGGAGTAGTGGAGTAGTGGATTTTTTGTCCGTGTTCGTCCGTGCTGATCCGTGTCCGTCTGTGCCGACCCATAGGGTGAGGTGGTTCTTGACCTTAAACTTTCAACTTTCAACTTTCGACCTTAGACCTTCGACTTTCGACCTTCGACTTTCGACCCCCGCCGATGGCGGGGCGAATTCTTTGTCCATAATGACTAAAACAACAACCAACCGGAAAAATGAAATTCTTAAACCTTATACTTCTAATCTTCATAATGGCTGAAACTTCTTGTGCAACTATTGAACTACCGGACAATTATTCTTTCATAACAACGAATATCATTGCAAAAGACGGTACCGCACTTGGAACAGACCTTTATCTACCGAAAAAGAAAGGGAAATTTCCCTGCGTGCTTGTCCGCACACCATACGACAAAAACACGGAATTGCTTTTGCCGGCGGCAAAACCGTTTATTGATGAGGGTTTTGCGGTTGTTATTCAAGACTGCAGAGGCAGGCTGACTTCCAAAGGGGAATTTTTTCCGTTTATTGATGAAAGAAATGATGGCCTTGATACTGTTAAATGGATCCGTGAACAAAAATGGTCGAATGGCCAAGTTGCCGGTTTCAGTGGAAGTTACGGCGGTTATACTCAAATTGCGATTGCTGATGTACTTGATTTTGCGACTTTGCATGTTACAGCCGGAAACATTTATAAAATAATTTATCCTTATGGAATTTTTTCCCCGAAAACTGTTTTTACCTGGGGATTTATGATGGATACTCCGCAAGTTGAATTTGATGTCAAAAACGCTTATAAAATACTCCCTCTTTCGCAAGCGGATGTAAAAACATACGGTAAAACAAATAAATTTGTAAACGAATATCTTAAGCACGAACCTTATGACAATTTTTGGAAAAAACAAAACTTTAGCAAATTTATTAAATGCCCGGTGATCAGTATGGCAGGCTGGTACGATATGTTTCTCGGACCCCAGTTTGAAGATTTTTTAGCTCTGGATGAAAAAACAAGCGCTAAAAGCAGAATGATTGTCGGGCCGTGGTGCCATGGAACTCAGGTTATTGAAAAAGACTATGGTGGAGAAAAGAAAACAGGCAATCGAGAACTGATTAATTATCAATTTATTATTGCAGGCCTGAAAGGCGAAAAGATTGATAAACTTTTCATTGCCCCATACAAAAATACCAAATATAATCTCTTCATAATGGAACGGAATGAATATGTCGGCAGTGAGGTTTGGCCGCCCGAAGAAACCAAATTAACAAAATTTTATCTTTGCAATAATAAAAAACTTTTTACAAAAGTTCAAAAAACAAAAGCTGAATTAAAATACACCTATGACCCTGCAAATCCATTCCCAAGTCTTGGCGGAAGTATCTTTGGTGAAAATGTAGGCCCTGCCGGTCAGTCGTCAACAACATCACGAACAGACCAGCTTATTTTTGATATGGATATAAAAAATAAACCGTTAACTTTGCTTGGACCGATAAGCGCGGAATTATTTGTTGAGACGAGTGCGAAATGTACGGATTTTTATGTAAGTTTACAGGATGTGTTTCCAAAAGGGCCGATAGTAAATATACAAACCGGCGGTGCAAAATTTATTTCTAAGAGCAAGAAAAACCCACAGCAATTAGACATAGAAATATGGCCGACGGGTTATCAAATCAATCCCGGACATAAATTAAGGGTAGTAATCACATCAAGCTGCTTCCCGGCTTACAATAGAAATTTGAATACCGGAGAACCGATTTATTCAGCAAAAAAAATGGTGAAAGCCAATCAGAAAATATATATCGGAAGTAAATTCCCTTCATCAGTTATACTGCCCGTTTACAGCAAATAATTTGTGATATAGGACACTAGTTCAACAAATAGGTATCGTGTCAATTATACAATGGCAATATTCTTAAAGTTTACAAAAACTTGCCCCAAAGGGGCAAAATGTTTGTAGCCCCGGGCAACACCCGGGGTATGGGTTTACAACACATTATTCGCGACGAAAAATTTTCAGTCATGTCGCGGAATACGATTTGAACAACATTTAATCAATAAATATGACAAAGGAAATTTATCAGATTCAAATAGCATTAAAAGATTTTAAACCCAAAATCTGGAGAAGATTATTAATCTCATCAGATTTGTTATTGCCGGATTTTCATAAAATAATTCAAACTTCAATGGGGTGGACAAATTCACATCTACATCAATTTATAAAAAATCAGGTTTTTTATACAGAAAAAATGCCGGATGATGATTTTTGGGATGAAATGGACCATGTGGATTATAAATCAACAAAAATATCAGATTTATTAAAAAAAGAAAAAGAAAAAATAATATATGAATATGACTTTGGAGATGGATGGAATCATAATATTATTTTAGAAAAAATTCTTCCAATTGATGATAAAATTAATTATCCAGTTTGTTTGAGAGGTGAAATGTGTTGTCCGCCGGATGATTGTGGAGGTACATGGGGCTATTCAGAAATATTGGAAATACTTGAACAACCCGACCACGAGGAATATGAAGAATATGTAACATGGTTAGGAAAAAAATTTGACCCTGAATATTTTGATAAAGACGAAGTAAATAAACTGCTAAAAGAGAAAAATTACGGACTTAGTGAATTATGGAGATGAAAAAGAACTCAATTCATTAAACTTTAATTCAAAAAAGGAGGTTAATATGAGTAATTCCAGACATGGACTTACAATCGGTCTTGAAAGAGTTGATAATGAGTTTTACCTGACAATGAAAGCGGTGGGAAAACTTACACATGAAGATTATAAAATAATTACTCCAATGATTGATTCCGCTCTGGCCGGAGTGAAAGAACCGA
Organism: Chlamydiota bacterium; assembly: GCA_030596365.1. Lineage (GTDB taxonomy): Bacteria > Auribacterota > UBA3054 > UBA3054 > B51-G9 > B51-G9. The sequence goes on from JAUVKG010000043.1 coordinate 5,027, forward strand.
AAATAAAAGCATTGTTTGACGGTACGGAGATGGAAGGATGGAAATTAAGAGCCGCATGGGATGATTTTAAGATTGGTTTGAAGCACGGCAATGAATTCGAAAAGATTGCAATTTATGGAAATAAAAACTGGCAGGAAATTGCCGCAAAAATCGGGACGTGGTTTATTTCGGGTGAAGTAAAATACTTTGAAAGTTATGATGAAGCTATAGCGTGGCTTAAGTAACGAAAAAAATATTGAACCACAGAAGGGAGATAAGGAAACTATAAAACATCTCTTTTATTTAATTATTCTGTCACCAATTATTCTGTCACTAAATTTTCTTGATTATTCTGTTCACTGTTCAATCAACCAAATTTGCAGTTTGCAATCAACCCCAAAATGACTTCCCAATTTTTATATTTTTTTGTGACAGAATAATTTGTGACAGAATGATTAATTTATCAGTTATAAATATTTATTAATAAATATCTCTAGTCTTATACACATTTTCTCTTAGCTTGAAATTGTGTGATTTGTTTTTTTTAGTGTATATTCAACAATATCGCCTTTGTGTAATCTGTCAATTACCCATCCGGCAGGCCGCCACATATTTTTCCAGAAAGGATTCTTTTTAACCGGTTTGAAAATATTCGGTGCAGTTCCTTCCTTCCTCGCGTAATCCAAACTTGTAAAAAATCCGGTGTTCGGTGAATTAAAATCAACTTTCTTAACTTTTAAACCATGCTGTTCCGCAAGTTTTGAAAACGTGTCAGGGGTGTAATGGAAAACATGGCGCGGAATGTCAAGAGCGAACCAGTTGTCTTTAAAAAGCTTAAACATCGCACTGCCAATATTAGGAATTCGAATTAAGCAAATACCATCCGGTTTTAAAATCCTGTTAATTTCATCAAGCGTTTCTTTTGGATTTATCAAATGTTCAAAAACATAATGCAGACGAACTACATCAAAAAAACTTTCAGGAAATTTTCCGTCAATAAGCGTACCGCAAAAAACCGGTATTCCGGCTTCATTTGCAGCTTGAGCCGCCGGACCGTCAATTTCAACTCCCTTGGTTTTCCATCCCGCGTTTTTCAATCTGGATAACCAACCGCCGTTTCCGCAGCCTACATCAAGTATATTTCCGTCACCGTGATATGGAATCATACTTTTCATAGTGCTTAAACTGAGAAAATATAAAACCGGTTTTAACAAAGTCCTAATCCATTTCGGCGGTGCGGTATTTTGGTCGACGGGACAGCCGTAATACCATCTCAGAACGAAAACTTTCAGCTTTCTATGCTTCTTTAAACTATGATCAACTTTCTGTTTTCTGTGCGGACAGTAATCATCAGGATAGTAAGCTTGAAGCTCATCATTATCCGGTTGAGGATTAACGTAAATCATTCCGCAGTCACATTTTGAAAGAGTAAATTCACCGGGCACGTCATGAAGAATATCAATTCCGCGAATAAAAGTATTCCGATTATCAGTACCGCAAACAGGGCATAAAATATTTATCATTATTTTAAAATTTATATTATAAATTAGTTTATATTTTACAACAAGTAACTTTTTGTGTCAATGATACGAATTGCTTATCTCAACAATATATGATAAAATATAAAATGATGTAACTCAAACATGGAGGTCGCTATGCATAAAATATTTCTCTTTTTATTACTATCTGCCGCGTTAGCGCAGGCAGTTGATTTCAGTATCCCTCTCACAGGCCTGTACGGTGATCCGCTTCAGCTTCAACCAACAACAAAGGAGTATAATTCATTGCAAGCTCGAACAGCAACGCTTGCAGCGTGTGATATGACTCCAAAACACTGGCTGGTGCAATTCACCGGACCGTTTCAGCAGCAATGGCGGCAGACACTGCAGCAACTTGACTGCGTGGAACTGCAATACCTGAAACAATACTGCCTGGTAATTCGCGCGTCGGAGAAAGCGGTTGTCACGCTTACACAGCAGCCGTTTGTTCGTTGGGCCGGACCATACCGCAGCGAATATAAACTGTCGGAACGGCTGCCGCGTCCCGGTCACATTGTCGGCGAAGCGGACATAAGCGAGTCAGGCACATCGCCGATGGTCATCAAACTTTTCCGCGGGGTGTCGCCGGATAATGTAGTTGAACGTGTTCGCGCTTCCGGCGGCACTGTCCGCAAACAATCATCCGAGGGATTTACGGGACGCTATATTGAAGCTGATGTGCCGCAGGCACTGCTTGAGGAATTGGCAGCACAGGAGGATGTTTGCTGGATCGAGCCATACGAATTGTCCTACATAAACAATGATATTGCACGTGAGCAGATTGTCAACGTACGCCCGGCGTGGGCACGGGGCTTCTGGGGCAACGGCCAAACCGTATGCGTCGCCGATTCAGGCATTGACCTCGGATCAATTGAAACCAACCAACTGCATATCGATTTCCGGTATTACTACCTATCAGGCTGGCCATCCAAACTAAAGATGAGATCTCGAGTGGTACGGATTGATGACCTGTTCGGAGACGGGCCACAAGATGTCAACGGGCACGGAACACATGTGGCAGGTACGGTTCTGGGGGCTGGTTATGGTTCCGGCGCAAATACTCTGTTCACCCCGACCAACTGCTTTGCGGGAATTGCCCCGAGGGCCATGCTCATGTTCCAATCAATGGGGAGTAACTCCACGGGCAGCAGTCTGCCGGGCGTGCCGGCCTCGATGCAGGATTTGCTCATGCCGGCATGGAACGAAGGTGCACGTGTACATCAGAACAGTTGGAGCAGCAATCTCCGTGGTCGTTACGACACAATGTGCGAAACGCTTGACGCGTTTGTAGGCAACCCGCTCGTACCGAAGTGGGACGACATGGTCGTGGTGTTCGCTGCCGGCAATGCTGCCGAGGACTACGTGACCAATAGCTCGTCTGTCACTGTCCACGGTACTAAAGCAGGCGTGATGGATCTTGACTCGATCGGGCGTCCGGGAACGTCTAAAAATTGCATCACGGTCGGTGCATCAGAGAACTTTAGACCAAGCCAAACCTATACTTGGTGGGATGTTTCAGCTTTCAACCCGATTACGAGTGACCGGTCAGCCGATAACACCAATGGTATGTGCGCATTCTCAAGTCGCGGCCCTTGTGATGACCTGCGCATCAAGCCGGACATCGTGGCGCCGGGTTCATGGATTATATCAACTCGTTCGCGCGCGGCGCCCGGTGACCGTTTGTGGGGAATTTACCCCGGTAACACAAACTACCTTTACTCCGGTGGGACCAGTATGTCCGCACCCCTCGTATCCGGCGCTGCAGCGCTCATTCGCGAATGGCTTTTCAAGGACCACGGTGTGAGCAAGCCTTCCGCGGCGCTCATAAAGGCGCTGCTTCTGAACAACACCGCGTCTATGTATAAGGGACAATATTCCGATGATTTCCACGAAATTCCGCCGCAATTCCCAAATAATGTCAACGGTTACGGACGACTGAATATCGCTGGCGTGGTGAATCCGCCATCGGGCTACGAGCGCCTGTGGTGGGACCGCCCGGCCCACCTGACAACCGGTGCGACGGCGGAGCACTCTTTCATCGTGCACGATACGGGGAAACCGCTTAAGATAACCTTGGCATGGAGCGATGTTCCGGGCTACGCGGCTGTCAATGGAGGGCTTGTTAATGATCTTGATATGATTGTTACACGTCCGGACGATTCCGTCAGTCATGGTTTACCCAGGGAATACCGACAGGTAATTGCCCAAGACACGGGTGGATATGATAGTTTTGTGTCGAATGTTGTTGGCGAAGGCTATGCAGTCAAATTCACTCCGAGTTGCTACCCGGTTCGGATATGGGGTGGTCTGTTTGAGATTAGTTGGATGGGATTGCAGGTAAATTACCGGGTGAATGTATGGGACGACGATGGCCCGTCAGGTTTTCCGGGTACCTTGTTGTACAGCACAATCCGCCAGGGATGCTCGTATGGCTGGGACCAGGTCTTTATTCCGAATATCAGTATCGCCAGCGGCAGCTTCTATATAGAAATGCGTTCGACGATTGATACATACCCGGAAATTAACTATGAAACAATGGCCGGGACGTCAACCTCTTATAAGTGGAACGGAAGTGCATGGTCAAGCGTGTCCCCGCGGCAATACCATATCCGCGCCACAGTGGCGTGTGATGGAGAGGGATCTCACGACCGCGTAAACAATGTGCAGCACTATTCAACAACATCAGCGGACGGGGGTATATGGACGGTGCAGGTGATTGGTCATGACGTGTGGCTGCCGCAGACCTACGCATTGACTGTTTCTGGAGATGCGGTCATTCCCGAGCCAATGGTTCTGCTAGGTTTGCTTGCGGCACTACTAGTTTTTCGGGGCCGGACCAAGTTAACTTACTTGTAACAGGCTTCTAAGACCCATTTTGAGCCATTATATGGACATAATTATTAACTCGGTTCAAAACCAATATCCTAGTTATATGTATTTTCTGTTGCTGACGCAACAGCGCAGTGAATGAAATTTCGTTGGAACAAAATTTCTTTATCCCTGCACTCCATATATGCACTCCATTTCACTCCAAAACGTTTTCCAAAATTATTTTTCCTAAATTACCCACTTCGGATCGAAGCAGGATACCAAATACTAAATTCATTTCATTATTTTATTCGAAATGAATTTCCTCCTACCAATAATCCATAATTTTTATCACGCGCGTCTTCGCTTTCTCACGATGTAGTGCGTGGCCAATATTCCAAGAATCCAAATCCCTATTCCCGGTTCCGGAACGCCAAGGACCATAAATTGTTCTCCGGGAATAAGATTGTAACGTTTTGATGCTGTGGATCCGCCGACAGCATAGCTATTTGTGTCATTGTGAATCGCACTCAAAGACTGGTTAGCCGAATACTCTCCGCTTGAGCTGATAATCATCGCCTGGACCCAGCACATATCAGTTATTCCACCAAGTCCGGAAAGATTTAAGCTTAATTCAAGTCCGGTAGAAAAAGTTCCTGTAACAGAAAGAGAATCTCCGGCGGCAGATTGATTATACAAAGCGAGTTGTCCAAAACTGTTACTGAGGTAGCCATAACTTGTGTTAAGGTCTGTTAACTCTCCCCAATAATCCTTTGAATTATCGTTAAGTTTAGAAAAATCCACCCAGGCGGTAGATGGAGTCGGGCTGCCATCTTTCAGGCTTACGTTTATAGCATAATCGGGAGTAAATGCGGTATCGAAAACCATGCCGATCATATTTTTAATTCTCCATGCAACGCTGTCGAGAGTTGGCGGAAGGAAATTTTTACCTGTTGAGAGATCAGTATCAATAAAAATAACAAATCCGTTACCTTTTTCTGGCTCTATGCTACCGGAAATTCCGAGCAGAAGTTTGTCGGGAGTTAATGTTCCGCGCATAGCAAGCAATGAATTCCAACCGGCCCAGTCGGTCACCGTATCCTGAAATACTTCGCCTTCCGCGGTCGCAAAATCTCCGGTAATGTTCTGGCCGTCAATCCAGTCACCTTCTATAACAGTAATAAGATTAGAATAAGTTTTGCTGCTTGTTCCCTGCGGGCCTATAACAGTTAAATCAATATTATAAATTCCGCCATCATAATAAGTGTGAATAGGATTTACTTCTGTACTTTCAGTTCCATCACCGAAATTCCAAAGCCAGTTAGTAACTGTTCCGGAAGAGCTGTCAAGAAAACTTACGTTCAGGCCGTTACGGCCGTTTGTCGGTGATGCGAAAAAATTACATTGCGGTGCCGGTGATTGCAGCTGACTGTAAACAACAAACGAATAAGGAGGGAAATCAAAATCGCCATGATATGGCAAACCATTCATCCCGCCTGATTGCGCGTCAACGTTTTGTCCGCCAATATTTGAAAAACTACTGTCATAAGATTTCCAATCTGAATTCATAGCACAATACCAAACTCCTGTCCGTGGTAAACCGATAGAAACATTAAGCTTAGCGGTAGTGCTGTTATTGACAATAACAATAACATCATCGCCCGGGCCTCCTGATTCGTAGCGGTGATATGCCATCAATTTATCAGTATTATTTACGTAAAAAACATTAACATTTGAACCGGCAAGTCCTGCGCTTATGCCATCGCTGTTTCTTCGAAGATGAATAATATCATGATATAGTCTGAATATTCCGCCGAAGGTATTAAGTTTTGACCAGTCGAGAGGGTCGTTATCAGCAAAAAAGCCATCTTCGAGAAATTCCTGTCCCTGAAAAAGCATTGGAATTCCAAGAGAAGTCAGTGTAATTCCGGCAGCAAGAGTTGAACGTTTTTTAGCGTAATAAGAATCTCCAACCAGATCGCCGTCAATTTCACAGTTTAATCTTTTTGAACCATTGGCAGCATCGTCATGCGATTCAGAATATTTAACAGTAGAAAACGAACGGCTATTTTCTGTTTGCTGCACGCAGGTTTGCAGAATTGTCATATCGCGATCTGCATCATTCACAATTTTCATCTGGTCGCGAACATTGTCAACAAAAAAATCATTCCATTGAGAATCAAAACCAAGCCCGCTTCCTCCTTTGTCGGTTACTCCCGACCATCTGTGCAGATCTTCGGCAACAATAACT